>NZ_JAQISN010000007.1 GCF_037450285.1 Erwinia sp. SLM-02
GGCGAAACACCTGAAATCAGACGTTTTCTGATATCAGTACAGAATCGGTGGAGCGGTAGTTCAGTTGGTTAGAATACCTGCCTGTCACGCAGGGGGTCGCGGGTTCGAGCCCCGTCCGTTCCGCCACCCTTTTAGGGGCGTAGTTCAATTGGTAGAGCACCGGTCTCCAAAACCGGGTGTTGGGAGTTCGAGTCTCTCCGCCCCTGCCAGATAGAGAAAAATCCTTTGCTTCGGCAAAGGATTTTTTTTTGCCTGAAATTCAGAAAATCCCTCCTGTAGTGACAATAAATGCCTGATCGATCCGGGATTTTCGTAAAGATTATCGATTATAAAGAGCCGCAAGCGGCTCTTCTGCTGTTTTTATCCGCTTCATTTGGTCAACTGTTGACCGGGTGTTTGATGAGTTGGCGAATGTGTGATTCCTGATCGCTACTCTGCAACCAGACGGCGTAAAGAGGCCTGATGACGAGAGCCGTATCCTGCACGGGAAGAAGTTCGCCATATTCCGCGTCCCAGAAGTCTGGCAAAAATGCGCACGCTCCGGTCGTATGCAGCAGCTGACGAGTTAAGTGTGCTGAAGTTGTAGTCAGCACCGGTATGTCATCGGCACCGGCCAGATAGTTTTCATGTTGATGAAAATCCGCACCCCATTCCAGCTTAATGTAGTCATATTTCTCCTTTTTCTCTGATTTTCGCGATCGGAAGAGCGTCAGTGAAATATGACCGATTTGATGGCTTGTCAACTCATCCATTTTGGGCGCTTCGGTGGTGATCAGCAGGTCAAGCTGGCGCTCATGCAGCTGCTTAACCAACAGATGGCGTTGAGCAACGCGAGCCTCAAGATGCAGGCTCTCATGTTGTTCATAGAGCGTTTGCAGCCAGGGGGTCAGGTATGCCTCCCAGAGCGAAGCGCTTGCCCCAATCGACAGCTCATGATGTTGTTGGGTGTGCGATACCTCCTTTTTAGCCATCTGCCAGGTGTTCATCAGGCTCTCGGCGTAGGGCAGTAAACGCTCCCCTGCTGAGGTTAGTCTGATATTGTTGCGATGTCGGGTAAACAGGTTCACTCCCAGCTGATTTTCAAGCTGTCGGATGCGAAAACTGACCGCGGACTGTGTCAGATAAAGTGCTTCTGCAGCACGTCCAAAGTGGCGAGTTCTGCTCACTTCAAGAAAGGTTTTTAGTAATTCCGTATCCACAGCGATCTCCTGAAAAACATTTGTCGTTATGATTTAAATGTTTTGTTTTACACTCTGTCAAGCCTATCTAATACTCCGCGCCATAAATAGCTCGGCCTTAAAAGAGTTAGGAGCGTGTAAAATGGCGGAAAGCTTCGCAACAACCAGTCGTTTTTTTGATAACAAACACTATCCCCGCGGGTTTTCCCGGCACGGAGATTTCACCATTAAAGAAGCCCAACTTCTTGAGCGTCATGGTTATGCTTTTAACGAGCTGGATCTGGCAAAGCGTGAGCCGACGACGGAAGAAGAGCGTCTGTTTATTGAGGTGTGCCGCGGCGTGCGCGAACCGCAAACCGAGGCAGAAAGAGTCTGGTCTAAGTACATGACCCGTATTCAACGTCCCAAGCGTTTTCATACCCTTTCAGGCGGTAAACCGCAAATGGAAGGCGTTGAAGACTATTCGGATAGTGACGATTAAGATGAAGGGGCTTCGGCCCCTTTTTCATGCCGGCTACTCCAGGCTTTTCTGCAGATGAATCAGCAAGCGATCCATTCCCCGATAACTCACCGCTTCAAGTAAATGTTCCCGGTTAATTTCGCGTTTCTCCGCCAGATCGGCAATGGTTCGTGCAACCTTCAGAATACGTTGCCAGGCTCTTATCGATAACCCCAGCTGATTGAGTACCTGCTCCAGCCATTCGGCATCTTCACTCTGTAATGCGCAGTAGTCTTTGATCTCGTGATGACTCATCAGAGCGTTGACTTTCCCCACGCGCTTCAGCTGACGAGCCCGAGCGTTGATGACGCGTTGCCGCACCGTGCTACTGGATTCACTGTCGCTCCTCTGCGCGCTTAATGTTCCTGTCGGCAGCAGTGGGACTTCCAGTGAAAGATCAAAACGGTCAAGGAAGGGGCCGGACAAGCGGCTCAGATAGCGCAGCGTCTGCTGCGGAGAGCTGCGATTGTGGGGGCCGTTATAGTATCCCGTCGGGCTGGGGTTCATCGCCGCGACCAGCTGGAATCGGGCCGGATAGGTCACTTTCGCTCTGGCTCGTGATATACCGATCTCGCCGGACTCCAGCGGCTCACGCAGCGCGTCCAGCGCGCGGCGTTCAAACTCCGGCAGCTCATCAAGAAACAGCACGCCGTTATGTGCCAGTGATATCTCACCGGGTTTTGGCAACGCGCCGCCGCCCACCAGGGCAAATAGCGACGCGCTGTGATGGGGAGAGCGGAACGGCCGCTGACGCCAGTGGGAACGCATATCATCGCTCCTGACGAGGCTGGCGATACAGGCACTCTCCAGCGCCTCTCGATCGTTTAACGGCGGCATAAGGCTGTTCAGACGCGTTGCCAGCATGGTCTTACCGGTACCGGGTGGGCCGATAAGCAGCAGGTTGTGCCCGCCGGCAGCAGCGATCTCCAGCGCGCGCTTGGCCTGCTGCTGACCGATAACTTCCTGCAGGTCCCCTTCAGCAGGCGGCAGGTCATCATGCTGTACTGATGCATGCTCCAGCTGAGCTCCGCCGTGTAAAAAGGCGCAGACTTCCAGTAAATCGCGTGCGAGTAAATTGTCACCCTGCTGTATCAAACCCACCTCGGTCAGATTCTCCATTGGGAGGATCAGCTGCCTGCCGGCTTCCTGAGCTGCCAGTGCGGCCGGGATAACCGCCTGTACGCCGCGTAGAGCGCCTGTCAGGGCCAGTTCCCCCAGGAACTCATATTGCGTCAGTTTCTCTGCAGGTATTTGTTCTGAGGCCGCGAGAATGGCGATCGCAATAGGAAGATCGAATCTTCCCCCTTCTTTGGGTAAATCGGCCGGGGCCAGGTTAACGGTAATGCGCTTCGCCGGGAATGAAAATCCACAGTTAATAATGGCGCTGCGCACCCGGTCTCTGGCCTCTTTGACGGCCGTTTCAGGTAAACCCACCATGGAAAGTGCGGGGAGCCCGCTACTCAAATGGACTTCAACACAAACCTGCGGTGCCTGAATGCCAATCGCCGCGCGAGTGTAAGCAACAGATAGCGACATGGAGCCTCCTTTTGGTGCCACTGTGCGCAACAATTGCCAACCTGGCGACCAGCAGAAGGGATTGCTGTGAGGTGAATCGGGAGCTATTTAGTCCGGGTGCAGGGTCTTTCATCCCGCTGCGAGCCGGCGTGTGAATTCCACTATGTGGGATTAAAGCCATCGCGCCGGGTGACTATTGAAAAAAACTCAACATCCTGTTATCCACTGAATAACAAAAGTTTTTTCTTTAATTGCGTACGAGGTCATAAAATAAAATGATGAAAAAAGTTGAACAGGCCGGCGCAACTGTGATAACTGTATAGACATTAATTCGAACAAGTGAATTTAAAGAATCCAAATGAAAGCCCTTCTACGAGTCATTAGCCTAGTCGTCATTAGCGTCGTCGTGATTATTATCACGCCGTGCGGGGCTACGCTCGGAGAAAGAAAGGCTTAAAAATCAAGTCTGAATTCGAAAGAACCCCCGCACCGAAAGGTCCGGGGGTTTTTTTTTGGCAAGACATAACGTGTGAGGAACATAAGATGAACAGTAGCATAAAATGCTGTTGTTCCCAGCAAGAGGCGGGGGAATAACTATGAATGGTGCACAGTGGGTGGTTCAAGCTTTGCGTGCACAGGGAGTCGAGACAGTATTCGGCTATCCTGGTGGAGCAATTATGCCGGTCTATGACGCGCTCTATGACGGCGGTGTCGAACACCTACTGTGCCGCCACGAGCAGGGTGCAGCCATGGCCGCTATCGGCTTTGCCCGTGCAACTGGAAAAGTCGGCGTGTGCATCGCCACTTCTGGCCCCGGCGCGACCAACCTGATTACCGGTCTTGCCGACGCGCTGCTGGATTCGGTCCCCATTGTTGCCATCACCGGTCAGGTCTCTTCTGCGGTCATGGGCACCGACGCCTTCCAGGAGATCGACGTTCTCGGCCTCTCGCTGGCCTGTACCAAGCACAGTTTCCTGGTGGAATCGCTCGATGAGCTGCCGAGCGTGATGGCTGAAGCCTTTGCCATCGCCAAATCGGGCCGTCCTGGTCCCGTTCTGGTTGATATTCCTAAGGACATCCAGCTGGCCAGCGGCGATCTGACTGCCCATCTGCTGCCGGTTGAGCAGGAACAGGATCATCCTCACGCTGAACTTCAGCAGGCCCGTCATTTGCTGGCACAGTCGCAAAAGCCGATTTTATACGTGGGTGGCGGTGTGGGTATGGCCGATGCAGTGCATGCGCTGCGCGCCTTCGCTAATGAAACCGGAATCCCCACCGTTGCGACGTTAAAAGGTCTGGGAACGCCGGATATGGAAGATGAATGCTATCTCGGCATGCTGGGTATGCACGGCACCAAAGCCGCGAACCTCGCCGTTCAGCAGTGCGATCTGCTGATTGCCGTCGGTGCCCGCTTTGACGACCGGGTGACCGGCAAGCTGGACACCTTCGCGCCGCACGCCAGCGTTATTCATATGGATATCGACCCGGCGGAGCTGAATAAGCTGCGCCGTGCGCACGTTGCCCTGCAGGGCGATCTGAACAAGCTGCTGCCGGATCTTTATCAGCCGGTTGAGATCGCCGCCTGGCGCGAAGAGATCAAGGCGCTGAAAGCCGATCACGGCTGGCGTTACGATCACCCGGGCGAAGCTATTTTTGCTCCGCTGTTCCTGAAGCAGCTGTCGGACCGCAAATCGGCGAGCAGCGTAGTCACCACCGATGTCGGCCAGCACCAGATGTGGGCGGCGCAGCATATGAGTTTTACCCGCCCGGAGAATTTCATCACCTCCAGCGGCCTGGGCACGATGGGCTTTGGCCTGCCGGCGGCCGTGGGCGCACAGGTCGCCCGCCCGAATGATACCGTGATCTGCGTATCCGGTGACGGGTCATTCATGATGAATGTACAGGAGCTGGGCACCATCAAGCGCAAACAGCTGCCGGTGAAAATCGTGCTGCTGGATAACCAGCGCCTGGGCATGGTGCGTCAGTGGCAGCAGTTGTTCTTTGAAGAGCGTTATAGCGAAACCAATCTCTCAGATAACCCGGACTTTCTCACACTGGCCAGCGCTTTCAATATTCCCGGCCAGCGCATTACCCGTAAAGATCAGGTCGACGCCGCATTAGACGCTTTGCTGCACAGTGAAGGGCCATACATGCTCCACGTCGCGATTGACGAGCATGAGAACGTCTGGCCTCTGGTACCACCCGGTGCCAGCAACGAAAATATGATGGAGAAAACCTCATGATGCAGCATCAATTGTCTATCGAAGCGCGTTTTCGCCCGGAAATACTGGAGCGCATTTTACGTGTTATCCGCCACCGTGGTTTTCAGGTGTGCACGATGAATATGGCTTCGCTGGCGAATACCGACAATATTAATATTGAATTGACCGTTGCCAGCCAGCGCTCTGTCGATTTACTGTCAACGCAGTTAAGTAAACTGATGGACGTTGCATGCGTTCAGGTTCAACAACAGACAACACAACAAATCCGCGCTTAAGCGGGCAAGGAAATAAGAATGACGAAGAAAGCTGACTTTATCTGGTTTAATGGCGAGATGGTGAAGTGGGAAGAGGCGAAGGTGAGCGTCATGTCCCATGCACTGCATTACGGTACCTCCGTATTTGAAGGCGTCCGTTGCTATGACTCGCACAAAGGACCAGTAGTCTTCCGCCATCGTGAACACATGCAGCGCCTGCGCGATTCTGCCAAAATTTACCGTTTCCCGGTCAGCCAGAGCGTTGACGAGCTGATGGAAGCGTGCCGCGAAACCCTGCGCAAGAATAACCTGAAAAGCGCGTATATTCGTCCGCTGGTCTTTGTAGGCGACGTGGGTCTGGGCGTGAACCCGCCAGATGGCTACAGCACTGATGTGATCATCGCCGCGTTCCCGTGGGGTGCTTACCTGGGTGCTGAAGCACTGGAGCAGGGCATCGATGCCATGGTTTCTTCCTGGAATCGTGTTGCACCAAACACCCTGCCAACCGCCGCGAAAGCCGGTGGTAACTATCTGTCTTCCCTGCTGGTCGGCAGCGAAGCACGCCGCCATGGCTATCAGGAAGGTATCGCACTGGACACTCAGGGCTACATTTCTGAAGGTGCCGGCGAGAACCTGTTTGAAGTGAAAGACGGTATTCTGTTCACCCCTCCGTTCACGTCTTCGGCCCTGCCGGGTATTACCCGTGACGCGATTATCAAACTGGCGCAGGATCTGGGTATTGAAGTTCGTGAGCAGGTACTCTCTCGCGAATCGCTGTACCTGGCGGATGAAGTGTTCATGTCCGGTACTGCGGCAGAAATTACACCGGTTCGTAGCGTCGATGGCATCCAGGTGGGTGCAGGTAAACGCGGTCCGGTCACTGAGCGTATCCAGTCTGCATTCTTCGGTCTGTTCACTGGCGAAACTGAAGATAAATGGGGTTGGCTGGATCCGGTTAACTCATAAGAACTGTGCATTTTCTCGGGCGTCAGTTGACGCCCGCGTACCATCGATTTCTGGAGTAATAGAGCATGCCTAAGTACCGTTCCGCTACCACCACTCATGGGCGCAATATGGCGGGTGCCCGTGCCCTGTGGCGCGCCACAGGAATGACCGATGATGACTTCGGTAAGCCGATTATTGCGGTCGTGAACTCCTTTACGCAGTTCGTGCCGGGCCACGTTCACCTGCGCGATCTGGGTAAACTGGTCGCTGAGCAGATCGAAGCGTCTGGCGGCGTGGCGAAAGAGTTTAATACCATCGCCGTTGATGATGGTATCGCCATGGGCCATGGCGGCATGCTCTATTCTCTGCCGTCACGTGAACTGATCGCCGACTCGGTCGAATACATGGTTAACGCACACTGTGCCGATGCCATGGTCTGTATCTCGAACTGCGACAAAATCACCCCGGGAATGCTGATGGCCTCGCTGCGCCTGAACATTCCGGTGATCTTCGTTTCCGGCGGTCCGATGGAAGCCGGTAAAACCAAGCTGTCAGATAAAATCATCAAGCTGGACCTCGTTGATGCCATGATTCAGGGTGCAAACCCTAATGTCAGCGATGCAGAGAGCGACCAGATTGAACGTTCTGCCTGTCCAACCTGCGGTTCCTGCTCCGGTATGTTTACCGCTAACTCAATGAACTGCCTGACCGAAGCGCTGGGTCTGTCCCAGCCGGGTAACGGCTCGCTGCTGGCGACGCACGCAGACCGTAAAGAGCTTTTCCTGAACGCCGGTCGCCGCATTGTTGCCCTGACCAAACGTTACTACGAGCAGGATGACGAAACGGCATTGCCGCGCAGCATCGCCAGTAGGGCGGCGTTTGAAAACGCCATTACGCTGGATATCGCCATGGGCGGTTCAACCAACACCGTTCTGCACCTGCTGGCTGCCGCACAGGAAGGCGAAATCGATTTCGATATTTCTGACATCGACCGTTTGTCCCGCCTGGTGCCGCATTTGTGTAAGGTAGCGCCAAGCACGCAGAAATATCACATGGAAGACGTCCACCGTGCCGGTGGCGTACTCGGTATTCTGGGCGAGCTGGATCGCGCTGGTCTGTTGGATAACAGCGTGCGTAACATCCTCGGTCTGAGCCTGCGTGAAACGCTGGACCAGTACGACATCATGCTGACCAAAGACGAAGCGGTGAAGAAAATGTTCCGCGCTGGCCCGGCAGGTATCCGTACCACGCAGGCATTCTCGCAGGACTGCCGTTGGGATACGCTGGATGACGATCGTCAGGAAGGCTGTATCCGTTCACGCGAATTCGCCTTCAGTCAGGATGGGGGTCTGGCCGTACTGTACGGCAACCTGGCAGAAAACGGCTGTATCGTTAAAACGGCGGGCGTAGATGAAGGCAGCCTGGTGTTCAGCGGCCCGGCGAAAGTGTATGAAAGCCAGGATGATGCGGTTGCCGCGATCCTCGGTAGCAAAGTGGTTGCCGGCGATGTTGTGGTGATTCGCTACGAAGGGCCAAAAGGCGGCCCGGGCATGCAGGAAATGCTGTATCCGACGACCTATCTGAAATCGATGGGGCTGGGTAAAGCGTGTGCGCTGATCACCGATGGCCGTTTCTCCGGCGGTACTTCCGGTCTGTCGATTGGTCACGCGTCTCCGGAAGCGGCCAGCGGCGGCATGATGGCGCTGGTAAAAGACGGCGATATCATCAATATCGATATTCCGCAGCGCAGCATCGTACTGGCCGTGCCGGATAATGAACTGGCTGCACGTCGCCTGGAAGAAGAAGCCCGCGGTGATGAGGCTTATACGCCACACGGCCGTGAGCGTCAGGTTTCCTTTGCTCTGCGCGCCTACGCCACTCTGGCAACCAGCGCCGACAAAGGTGCCGTCCGCGATAAGAGCAAGCTGGGAGGCTAAAGATATGGCTGAGTCTCAACCGCTACCCGCACAGCCCTGTGGTGCGGAGTATCTGCGCGCGGTGCTTCGCGCGCCGGTGTATGAAGTCGCACAGGTAACGCCGCTGCAGAAAATGGAGAAAATCTCCTCGCGCCTCGGCAATACTATTCTGGTTAAGCGTGAAGATCGCCAGCCGGTTCACAGCTTTAAGCTTCGCGGTGCCTACGCAATGATTGCCGGGCTAACCGAAGAGCAAAAGGCGCGGGGCGTTGTCACTGCGTCTGCGGGAAATCATGCTCAGGGCGTGGCGCTATCCGCGACCAAACTGGGTATTAAATCCCTGATTGTTATGCCGGTTGCCACGGCGGACATCAAGGTAGACGCGGTGCGGGCATTTGGCGGTGAGGCTTACCTGTACGGTGCTAACTTTGATGAAGCGAAAGCCAAGGCGATAGAGCTGTCGGAACAGCAGGGCTATACCTTTGTTCCGCCATTCGATCACCCGATGGTGATCGCCGGGCAGGGTACGCTGGCGATGGAGCTGCTGCAGCAGGATGCGCATCTCGATCGCGTCTTTGTACCGGTGGGCGGTGGCGGTCTGGCCGCCGGCGTCGCGGTGCTGATTAAGCAGCTGATGCCGCAGATTAAGGTTATCGCTGTGGAATCGACCGACTCGGCCTGCCTCAAAGCGGCGCTGGATGCCGGACAGCCGGTCGATCTGCCTCGCGTTGGGCTGTTTGCTGAAGGCGTGGCGGTGAAGCGGATTGGCAGTGAAACCTTCCGTCTGTGTCAGGAATACATCGACGACATCGTGACCGTAGACAGCGATGCTATCTGCGCGGCGATGAAGGATCTGTTTGACGATGTGCGTGCGGTGGCCGAACCTTCCGGTGCACTGGCGCTGGCCGGGATGAAAAAATACATCCAGCAGCACCAGATCAAAGGTGAACGCCTGGCGCATGTGCTTTCAGGGGCGAACGTAAACTTTCACGGTTTGCGATACGTCTCAGAGCGCTGCGAGTTGGGCGAGCAGCGTGAGGCGCTGCTGGCCGTTACCATTCCGGAACAGCAGGGTAGCTTCCTGCGTTTCTGCCAGCTGCTTGGCGGCCGTTCCGTCACGGAGTTTAACTATCGCTATGCCAACGCCGATGACGCCTGTATTTTTGTCGGCGTCCGGCTGACCCGCGGGCTTGAGGAACGCCAGGAGATTCTGGAGCTTCTTACCGAGGGTGGCTACAAGGTGGTCGATCTGTCCGATGACGAGATGGCGAAACTGCACGTGCGCTATATGGTCGGTGGTCGTCCATCCAAGCCGCTGCGCGAAAGGCTGTTCAGCTTCGAATTCCCGGAAGCGCCGGGGGCGCTGCTGCGCTTCCTGCAAACGCTGGGAACGCACTGGAATATCTCGCTGTTCCACTACCGCAGCCACGGTACCGATTTTGGTCGCGTGCTGGCCGCCTTTGAACTGAGCGACAATGAACCACAGTTCGAAGAGCATCTGGCGGCGCTGGGCTATGATTTCCACGATGAAACCAGCAACCCGGCGTTCCGCTTCTTCCTTGCCGGTTAAAGCAGATTCCAGAACGCATCAATAAGCGGCTCGGTGAGCCGCTTTTTTTGTACGCAAACACCCAGTTCGAACGGCGCAACCATCTCCACGTCTTCCAGTTCCAGAATACGGTTACGAATCGGTTCCGGGCTGTTCTCCAGCACCACATCCGGCAGCAGCGCGATACCACAGCCCAGCGCCACCATCGAAACAATCGCTTCATGCCCGGATACCGTGGCGTATATTTGCGGGTTGGCAATACGGCGATGGCGAAACCACAGGTCGATACGGCGGCGCGATGGCCCCTGCGCGGGCAGAATAAATGGGATCTGCGCCCAGTCCGGCTCTGCCAGGGTTGCCTGGTTACGTACCGGGCAGGGCAGTGCGGGCGCAATCAATACCAGCGGGATCAGCCCCAGCGGCATAAAGCCAATGCTGGCGGGCAGCGTCTCCGGGCGGCCGGCGATGGCGATATCCACTTCGTTTGACTGCACTTTCTCCACCGCATCGGCGGCATCGCCGGTGGTCAGCTTGATTTCGACCAGCGGATGCTCCGCGCGAAAGCGGTCGAGAATGGGCGGCAGGTGGCTGTAAGCGGCGGTCACCGAACAGAACAGCCGCAGCTCACCGCTCAGCGATGGGCCATTCTGCCCGATGGCGTGGCGCATCTGCTGATACTGCAACAGCGTCTGTTGAGCGAACTGGCGCAGGCGCTCACCGGCATCGGTCAGGGTGACGGTGCGGTTATCGCGCAGGAACAGCGCCTGGCCCAGGTCCTCTTCCAGCCGCTGGATCTGCCGGGAGAGCGTGGAGGGGCTGACGTGCATGGCGCGCGCACTGCGTCCGAAATGGCGGCTCTCTGCCAGATGAAGGAATAATTTCAGGTCGCGCAAATCCATGGAATCGGGCCTCGTTTTTACGTTGCAGAACATGCAATGTCACGTTGTTAATATATCAATTTCAGCAATAGATTTCCTGTCATATGATAGGGTCTATTCAGGGCGGAGAAATCGACAGCCCGGACAACAAATAAAACGCGAACACAACCTCAGGAGTGCCCATGTCTAACTATTTCAACACTTTGAACCTGCGCAACCAGTTAGCGCAATTAGGTAAATGCCGCTTCATGGCGCGCGAAGAATTTGCTGATGAAGCAAGCTACCTGAAAGGTAAAAAAGTCGTCATCGTTGGCTGTGGTGCCCAGGGTCTGAACCAGGGTCTGAACATGCGCGATTCTGGCCTGAATATCTCTTATGCTCTGCGTGCAGAAGCGATCGCTGAGAAACGCGCTTCATGGCGTAAAGCGACCGAAAACGGTTTCCAGGTTGGCACTTACGAAGATCTGATCCCACAGGCGGACCTGGTCGTTAACCTGACTCCGGACAAGCAGCACTCTTCAGTTGTTCAGGCCGTTCAGCCGCTGATGAAAGACGGCGCTGCGCTGGGCTACTCTCACGGTTTCAACATCGTTGAAGTGGGTGAGCAGATCCGTAAAGACATCACCGTAGTGATGGTAGCGCCGAAGTGCCCGGGTACGGAAGTGCGTGAAGAATACAAGCGTGGCTTCGGTGTTCCAACGCTGATCGCGGTTCACCCGGAAAACGATCCGAAAGGCGAAGGCATGGCGATTGCTAAAGCCTGGGCAGCAGCAACCGGCGGTCACCGTGCGGGCGTGCTGGAATCCTCTTTCGTCGCGGAAGTGAAATCTGACCTGATGGGCGAGCAGACTATCCTGTGCGGTATGCTGCAGGCCGGTTCTCTGCTGTGCTTCGACAAGCTGGTGGCGGAAGGTACTGATGCGACTTACGCAGAAAAACTGATTCAGTTCGGCTGGGAAACCATCACCGAAGCCCTGAAGCAGGGCGGTATCACGCTGATGATGGATCGCCTGTCTAACCCGGCTAAACTGCGTGCCTATGCGCTGTCCGAGCAGCTGAAAACCATTATGGCTCCGCTGTTCCAGAAGCACATGGATGACATCATCTCCGGTGAATTCTCTTCCGGTATGATGGCTGACTGGGCTAACGACGACAAAAACCTGCTGGGCTGGCGTGAAGAGACCGGTAAAACCGCATTCGAAACCGCAGCACAGTTCGAAGGCAAAATTGCCGAGCAGACCTACTTCGACGAAGGCGTGGTCATGGTAGCTATGGTTAAAGCGGGCGTTGAGCTGGCGTTTGAAACCATGCTGGATGCCGGCATCATCGAAGAGTCAGCCTACTACGAATCACTGCACGAGCTGCCGCTGATTGCGAACACCATCGCACGTAAGCGTCTGTACGAAATGAACGTGGTTATCTCTGATACCGCAGAATACGGTAACTACCTGTTCTCCTACGCGGCAGTACCGCTGCTGAAAGAGTTCATGACCACGCTGCAGGCCGGCGATCTGGGTAAAGCGGCAAGCACGTCTACTACCGTTGATAACGCGCAGCTGCGCGACGTTAACGAAGCGATTCGCCAGCACCCAATCGAATCCGTGGGCCGCACCCTGCGTGGCTACATGACCGATATGAAACGTATCGCAGTAGCAGGCTAATGTTCTCTGCGGATTAATCCTCCGCCAGAGCGAAAAATGGCACCCTCGGGTGCCATTTTTTTATTTGCGGTACAGTACTTTAATGATGTGGTAGCCGAACTGAGTATGCAGCGGGCCCTGCGGCTCGATCAGCGGGCAGGAGAACACCACTTTATCGAATGCCGGTACCATCGCACCCTGTTTAAACTCGCCCAGATGCCCGCCTTTTTTCCCTGAAGGGCAGGTAGAGTGTTTCTTCGCCAGCTTTTCAAAATCACCACCCTGTTTCAGCTGTTCCAGCAGATCCAGTGCCAGTTTCTCTTCTTTAACCAGAATGTGCAGTGCTGCTGCCATCTTCGCCATGTTGCTCTCCATAATCATCAGTTGTCAGCCCAGTGGGCCGGATGGCGCTTACTATACCTGCTCGCTCTTCCCGGCGCGACAGGGGTATTTAATGCCATATCGGCCAGGTGGTTGAATGATGATCTCGTCATCGTGTTCAGTGCGTGTTTTCTGACTGCTCTACAGGCAGGCTTTCTTTGGGTATACTTCCTGCCTGTTTTACTAGTGGAATAATCAAGCTATGCGTCTGAATCCTGGTCAGCAACACGCCGTCGAATTTGTTACCGGACCCTGTCTGGTACTGGCTGGAGCCGGGTCGGGTAAGACGCGTGTTATCACCAATAAAATTGCACATCTGATCCGCGAATGTGGCTATCAGGCACGGCACATAGCCGCCGTGACCTTTACCAATAAAGCCTCGCGCGAGATGAAAGAGCGCGTGGCGCAGACGCTGGGGCGCAAAGAAGCGCGCGGTCTGATGATCTCAACCTTCCACACCCTCGGCCTGGAAATCATCAAGCGTGAATATGCCGCGCTGGGGATGAAATCTAATTTCTCGCTGTTTGACGATCAGGACCAGCTGGCGCTGTTGAAGGATTTGACCGAGGAGTGGCTGGAAAATGATAAAAACCTGCTCCAGCTGCTGACTTCGACGATCTCAAACTGGAAAAACGATCTGCTGGATCCGCCTCGCGCCGCCGCAGGTGCGCAGTCCGAGCGCGACAAGCTCTTTGCCCACTGCTACGCGCTGTATGACAAGCATCTGAAGTCCTGCAACGTGCTGGATTTCGACGATCTGATCCTGCTGCCCACGCTGCTGTTCCAGCGTAACCTGGAAGTGCGCGAACGCTGGCAGCAGCGCATCCGTTATCTGCTGGTGGATGAATATCAGGACACCAATACCAGCCAGTACGAGCTGGTTAAGCTGCTGGTAGGCAGCCGTGCGCGCTTTACCGTGGTAGGGGATGATGACCAGTCTATCTACTCCTGGCGCGGGGCGCGGCCACAGAATCTGGTGCTGCTGAAAGAGGATTTCCCGGCGTTGCAGGTGATCAAGCTCGAACAGAATTACCGTTCGTCTGAACGCATCCTGAAAGCGGCGAATATCCTGATTGCCAACAATCCGCACGTCTTCGAAAAGCGTCTTTTCTCCGAGCTGGGCTATGGAGCGGAGCTCAAGGTGGTGATGGCCAACCATGAAGAGCACGAGGCCGAGCGGGTGGCGGGCGAGCTGATTGCACACCACTTTATCAATAAGACCCAGTACAAAGATTACGCCATTCTTTATCGCGGCAATCACCAGTCGCGGGTGTTTGAAAAAATGCTGATGCAGAACCGCATTCCGTATCGGATATCCGGCGGTACCTCGTTCTTCTCGCGCCCGGAGATCAAAGACCTGCTGGCCTATCTGCGGGTGTTGACCAATGCCGATGACGACAGCGCCTTTATGCGCATCGTGAATACGCCCCGGCGCGAAATCGGATCGGCCACGCTGCAAAAGCTGGGTGAATGGGCGATGCAGCGCAACAAAAGCCTGTTTACCGCCAGCTTTGACATGGGGCTGAGCCAGACGCTGACCGGCCGCGGGCTTGAGTCACTGCAGCGTTTCACCCACTGGCTGCAGGAGATCGCCCGACTGGCGGAGCGGGAGCCGGTCGCGGCCGTGCGCGACCTGATCCACGGCATCGACTATGAAAGCTGGCTGTTTGAAACCTCAGCCAGTCCGAAAGCGGCCGAAATGCGCATGAAAAACGTCAATACGCTGTTTCAGTGGATGACGGAAATGCTGGAAGGCAGCGATATTGATGAACCGATGACGCTGACTCAGGTGGTCACCCGCTTTACCCTGCGCGATATGATGGAGCGCGGCGAAAGCGAAGAAGAAGCCGATCAGGTCCAGCTGATGACGCTGCATGCGTCCAAAGGCCTTGAGTTCCCCTATGTCTTCCTCGTGGGTATGGAAGAGGGGCTGTTGCCCCATCAGAGCAGCATTGATGAAAACAACGTCGAGGAAGAGCGCCGCCTGGCCTATGTTGGCATCACTCGCGCGCAGAAAGAACTGACCTTCACCCTGTGTCGTGAGCGGCGTCAGTACGGCGAGCTGATTCGCCCGGAACCCAGCCGTTTTCTGCTGGAGCTGCCGCAGGATGATTTGCAATGGGAGCGAGAGCGCAAGGTGGTTACCGCGGAAGAGCGGATGCAAACCGGCCAAAGTCGGGTAGCCGGTCTGCGGGCGATGCTGGATAAAGCAAAAAAATAATACGCGATATCAGACGACGGTCAGATTCCAGTGAACGTAGCTTTGCCAGTGAACTTCCTGCTCCAGCAGCTCGGCGCGCAGCGGGTGCGCGCGTAGCCAGCCGGCGGGCAGCGTCAGATTCAGCGTATCATCATCGGCCTGTAAACGGACCGCAGGCAGCGTATTATCGCGACGACGACTGGAGAAGATAATCGCCAGGCGAAGCAGGCGGCACAAGCGCTCAGCAACGCGCGGCGGTACGGCATTTTGCTGGCTTAACAGCGCCAGATCGATGCCGTTGACCTGGTTCTGCAGCAGAGTGGCCAGCAGTTTTTTCTGCGCGGGCGTAAAGCCGGGCAGATCGAGATGGCGCACCAGATAGGCCGAATGCTGTGGAGCCTGGCGGAAGTCGACGCTCAGGCCAATTTCATGGATTAAACAGGCACTTTCCAGCAGGTCGCGGCTCAGGTCGTCCAGCTTCCAGCCGTGGCTGACCTGGCGGGTGAAACTTTCTGCCAGCTGGCGCACCCGTTCCGCCTGCTCCACATCGATAGCGAAGCGGCGCTGAATATTGTGCAGGGTACGCTTGCGGATATCGCGATCGACCGGCAGATGCAGCATGCCGTACACCAGGCCTTCGCGCAGTGCGCCGCCGGCCAGCGTCATGCTGCTGATATTCAGCTCGGTGAAAATGGCAATCAGGATAGACAGCCCGCTCGGGAATACCAGAGCACGCTCCAGCGTCAGGCCTTCGATTTCCAGCTCTTCCAGCTTTCCGCACTGAATGGCACGCTGTTTAAGCTGCTGCAGCTTGTTCAGGGTGATGCGTTCATCCATTCCCTGCGCCATCATGATTTCCTGCAGCGCCTGCACGGTGCCGGAAGCGCCCACGCACACCTGCCAGCCGTGTTCACGCAGAACGCCCGCTATCGGGCGGATCATTTCACGGGCAGCTTCTTCGGCCTGAGCGAAATTCTCTTTTCCCAGATGGCGATCGGTAAAATAACGCTCCAGCCAGGTGACGCAGCCCATCGACAGGCTGAACAGCGAGGTCGTCTGCGAACCTTTGCCGGTGACCAGTTCCGTACTGCCGCCGCCAATATCAACGACCAGGCGTTTATCGGAACCGCCAGTCGTATGGGCGACGCCCTGATAAATCAGCCGGGCTTCCTCCTCACCGCTGATCACATTGATCGGGCAGTTGAGGATTTTCCTGGCCTTAACCAGAAAGCTGTCGGCGTTGACGGCGATACGCAGCGTGGCGGTGGCCACGACGCGAATTTGCTCGGGGGGAATATCCTGCAGCTGTTCTGAAAACAGCCGCAGACACTGCCAGCCACGCTCCATGGCTTCTTCCGAGAGATGGCTGCTGCCGTCAAGACCGGCAGCCAGACGCACTTTACGCTTGATGCGGGCAATGGTCTGGATACTGCCAGCCACCTCGCGCACCACCAACATATGAAAACTGTTCGATCCCAGATCGATTGCTGCATAGAGTGATGACGCGCTGAGCATAGAGACGTTAACCTGAGCGTTTGCGGTTAGGGTTTCGCGGTGCGCTACCACGGCGATTGTTATTACCCCCACGGCGCAGATTGTTGCCTGTGCGGTTACGGGTTAAGCGTTTTGGCGGCGGCAGTTCATTCATCAGCGCATCGCTGTTATAGCGGCTGACCGGAATGCTGTGACCAATATACTCTTCAATCGCCGGCAGGTTCAGCGCGTACTCTTCACAGGCCAGGCTGATTGAGTGCCCGTTAGCGCCGGCGCGGCCGGTACGTCCGATGCGGTGAACGTAATCTTCGCGATCGTCAGGCAGATCGTAGTTAAACACGTGCGTGACCGCAGGAATGTGTAAACCACGGGCGGCCACGTCGGTCGCCACCAGGATATCCACATCACCTTTGGTGAAATCGTCCAGAATGCGCAGGCGTTTTTTCTGCGCTACGTCACCAGTCAGCAGACCGACGCGATGACCATCGGCGGCCAGATGGCCCCAGATATCTTCGCAGCGATGCTTGGTATTGGCGAAAATGATTGCCCGGTCAGGCCACTCTTCTTCCAGCAGCGTTTGCAGCAAACGCATTTTTTCTTCATTGGAAGGGTAGAACAGCTCTTCTTTAATACGGTGCCCGGTTTTCTGCTCAGGTTCGACTTCAACGTACTCGGCGTTGTTCATGTTTTCGAAGGCCAGCTCGCGTACGCGGAACGACAGCGTTGCGGAGAACAGCATGTTCAGGCGCTGGTTAGCGGCAGGCATGCGGCGGAACAGCCAGCGGATATCTTTAATAAAGCCGAGGTCGAACATGCGATCGGCTTCGTCGAGAACGACAACCTGAATAGCACCTAAATTAACGTGATTTTGTTTCGCGTAATCGATTAAACGGCCCGTGGTGCCAATCAGAATATCGACACCGTTTTCCAGCACTTTCAGCTGCTTATCATAACCATCGCCACCGTAGGCAAGGCCAAGTTTCAGCCCGGTAACCTGCGCCAGCGGTTCCGCATCCGCGTGGATCTGAACGGCCAGTTCACGCGTCGGAGCCAGAATCAGCGCGCGCGGTTGGTTAACCTGGCGGCCTTCCGGAGCAGGGTGAGAAAGAAGATGATGAAACGTTGACGTTAAAAACGCCATCGTTTTGCCCGTACCGGTTTGCGCCTGACCTGCTACATCACGCCCGGAGAGCGTAAAAGGTAATGCCAGCGCCTGAATAGGCGTGCAATTATGAAACCCTTTATTATCAAGAGCTTCAATGACCTGAGGATGCAGGGCGAAGTCGGAAAACTTCTTTTCGGTTAAGTGTGTTTTGCTCATAGTGTGGTAGAATATCAGCTAAGTATTGCTTTACGAAAGCATATCCGTTGAAATAAAAGCAGTGAAATTGTTAACCCGATGCTGCTTAACGCTACATCATCAAGATTAAGATAATCCCCCTGGAGTAAACATGAGCGCTCAAATTGTTCACCTGTCCGATGATAGCTTCGAAACTGATGTCCTGAAAGCTGATGGTTTAACGCTGGTAGACTTCTGGGCAGAATGGTGTGGCCCTTGCAAGATGATTGCCCCGATCCTGAACGAAGTTGCCGAAGAGTATGAAGGCAAACTGACTATTGCCAAGCTCAACATTGATGAGCACCCGGCTACCGCGCCCAAATACGGCATCCGCGGTATCCCAACGCTGCTGCTGTTTAAAGGCGGCGAAGTCATTGCGACCAAAGTCGGCGCACTGTCTAAAGGTCAGCTCAAAGAGTTCCTGAACGCGAACCTGGGCTAATCATGCTTTGCCGGCGGCTTGCGGTTTGGAATTTTTCTCAGACCGCTAGACGACCGGCATTAAGCGTGCTAAGTTAAATCCACTGCACGACGAACTTACCTTGTAGTTTGCACCTTATAGAATGACTCCTTGTTGAACACTGTATTCATCAGAATCTTACAGCCATTCAGCAATCTGACGGTTAGTATCTATTGATTTTCCGGTTTCTTGTCCTCACCGTCCCTTCGTTTCAGATCTGCGTTTTCCTGCACGTGATCATCGAGCGGACTTCGGAATCAAGAGCCAATTAAACAGGCATGGATCTTTCGCCATACCATTTACGACAAACAATTCAAGTTTTACCCCGAGTTTAAGAACCCACCATTATGAATCTTACCGAATTAAAAAATACGCCGGTTTCAGACCTGATTACCCTCGGCGAAAATATGGGGCTGGAAAACCTGGCGCGCTTGCGCAAACAGGACATCATTTTCGCCATCCTCAAGCAGCATGCTAAAAGTGGCGAAGACATCTTCGGCGATGGCGTACTCGAGATACTCCAGGACGGATTTGGTTTCCTCCGCTCCGGAGACAGTTCCTACCTCGCAGGCCCCGATGATATCTACGTTTCCCCCAGCCAAATCCGCCGCTTCAACCTCCGCACTGGTGACTCCATCTCTGGCAAGATCCGTCCGCCAAAAGAGGGTGAGCGTTACTTTGCGCTGCTGAAAGTTAACGAAGTTAACTACGACAAACCGGAAAATGCGCGTAGCAAAATCCTGTTTGAAAACTTAACCCCGCTGCATGCGAATTCTCGTCTGCGTATGGAGCGTGGTAACGGGTCGACTGAAGACCTTACCGCACGCGTGCTGGATCTGGCATCACCGATTGGCCGTGGCCAGCGTGGCCTGATCGTGGCACCGCCGAAAGCCGGTAAAACCATGCTGCTGCAGAATATCGCGCAGAGCATCGCCTACAACCATCCTGACTGCGTGCTGATGGTGCTGCTGATTGACGAACGTCCGGAAGAAGTGACCGAGATGCAGCGTCTGGTTAAAGGTGAAGTGATTGCTTCTACCTTTGACGAACCGGCATCACGCCACGTTCAGGTTGCTGAGATGGTGATCGAGAAGGCCAAGCGCCTGGTTGAGCATAAAAAGGATGTGATCATCCTGCTGGACTCGATCACTCGTCTGGCGCGTGCCTACAACACCGTTGTTCCTGCCTCTGGTAAGGTACTGACCGGTGGTGTTGATGCTAACGCCCTGCATCGTCCAAAGCGTTTCTTCGGTGCTGCACGTAACGTTGAAGAGGGCGGAAGCCTGACCATCATCGCTACCGCGCTGGTCGATACCGGTTCTAAAATGGATGAAGTTATCTACGAAGAATTCAAAGGTACCGGCAACATGGAGCTGCATCTCGCGCGTAAAATCGCCGAGAAGCGCGTCTTCCCTGCGATCGACTATAATCGTTCAGGTACGCGTAAAGAAGAGCTGCTTACCACATCCGAAGAGCTGCAGAAAATGTGGATCCTGCGCAAAATCATTCACCCAATGGGCGAAATCGACGCAATGGAATTCCTCATTAACAAACTGGCGATGACCAAAACCAACGACGAATTCTTCGACATGATGAAACGTTCGTAATGGTTTGATGATGCTTTGAAAGCGGCGCGTCACTAAAGCGTTGCCGTTTTCGCTGTCTTCGCCAAAAAACAAACTCGGGTAACGCCACGCTTAGTCGTGGCGTTTTTTGTTTTTGACCTATACGCTAGCCGGTTAAAGGAGAACTAAACCTGGTGTATGGTGCAGGACTGCAATGAGACGTCGTTAATCTTGCTCGTCCTGATCGATAAAATCAGAATTACACGGATGATTATGGCACTATTTTTGCTTATAACATTACGCAATTCTTCGCAGAGAGCTGATTAATGTGAATTTACTCAATATGAGTACTGAGCTTGCACTAACTTTTTTATTTTCGCTGGCATTTCTATTTGTTGCCCGTAAGGCAGCCAAAAAAATCGGTCTGGTTGACAGGCCCAACTACCGTAAGCGCCATCAGGGTGTGATCCCGCTGGTGGGCGGCATATCCGTCTTTGCCGGCAGCTGCTTCGCTTTTGCCATTTCTGATTACTATATTCCCCATTTCCTGCTTTATCTGGGGTGCGCAGGCAGCCTGGTGCTGGTTGGCGCCCTGGATGACCGCTTTGATATCAGCGTGAAGCTTCGCGCCGTGGTTCAGGCTGGCGTCGCCGTGGTGATGATGGTGAAGGCCAAACTGTATCTGTTCAGCCTGGGCCATATTTTTGGCCCCTGGGAGCTGGTCGTTGGCCCGTTTGGCTACGTGCTCACGCTGTTTGCCGTCTGGGCCGCGATTAACGCCTTTAATATGGTTGACGGTATTGATGGTCTGCTGGGCGGCCTTTCCTGCGTTTCTTTTATGGCGATGGGCATCATTCTGCTGTTCGACGGCCAGACCAGCCTGGCGATGTGGTGTTTCACGATGATCGCCGCCATTGTTCCCTATATCCTGCTTAATCTCGGTATGTGCGGTGGTCGTTACAAAGTCTTTATGGGCGATGCGGGCAGCACCCTGATCGGCTTCACGATTATCTGGATCCTGCTGGCGGCAACTCAGGGGGATAGCCATCCAATTACGCCGGTTACCGCGCTGTGGTTAATCGCTATTCCTTTGATGGATATGGTCGCTATTATGTATCGCCGTCTCAGCAAAGGGATGAGTCCTTTTTCGGCAGATCGTCAGCATATTCATCATCTTATCATGCGTGCCGGCTTTACCTCGCGGCAGGCTTTTATGCTGATAACGCTGGCGGCCGCGCTGCTGGCGGCGATCGGTGTTTTAGGGGAATATCTGAGCTTTACCCCGGAATGGGTCATGCTGATCCTGTTTTTGCTGGCTTTTATGCTTTACGGCTACTGTATAAAGCGCGCCTGGCGCGTAGCGAGGATGATCAAACGTTTGAAGCGTCGCCTGCGTAATAACAATAACGACAGCTAAACTTTTTAACTGATTGAATAGATGCCCTGACAATAAGGAAATGATGTATGACCCATCCTGTTGCTGCCGATAACGAGCTGGATATCCGCGGTCTTTGCTGCGCGCTATGGCGCGGTAAATTCTGGATTATTGGCGGAGGTGTGCTGTTTGCTCTGCTGGCCTGGATTTACACGCTGCTGGTCACGCCGAAATGGAGCACCACGGCGATCACCGATCGACCCACGGTTAACATGCTGTCCGGTTTCTACTCCCAGCAGCAGTTCCTGAATAACCTGGATCAGCGTGCTGGTAATCTCAGCCTGAACGCGCCACAGCCCACGGTGATGGATGAAGCCTACCAGGAATTTATCATGCAGCTTTCCGCCTGGGATACCCGGCGCGACTTCTGGCTGCAGTCCGATTACTACAAGCAGCGCCAAACCGGCAGCGCGCGGGAAAATGCGGCGCTGCTGGATGAATTGATTGCCAACATCCAGTTCCAGCCTGCAGACGCGGCGAAGAACATCAATGACACCGTTAAGCTGATAGCCGAAACCTCCGGGGATGCGAATACACTTCTCCGCCAGTACGTGGCTTTTGCCAATGCGCGTGCTACGACCCATCTTAATGAAGAGGTGACCGGAGCCTGGGCAGCACGCAGTATCCAGCTGAAAGCGCAGATCAAGCGGCAGGAAGCCGTTGCCACCGCCATTTATGACCGTGAGATCCACAGCGTCGAGCAGGCGCTGAAGATTGCCCAGCAGCAGGGCTTTGAACAGACTAAAACCGATACGCCTTCCGAACAGCTCCCGGATTCCGAGCTGTTCCTGCTGGGGCGGCCAATGCTGCAGGCGCGGCTGGAAAATCTTCGCGCCAGCGGCCCTTCTTACGATGTTGAGTACGATCAGAACCGTGCCATGCTGGCCACGCTTAACGTCGGTCCCACGCTGGTGAAATCATTCCAGACCTGGCGCTATCTGCGCACGCCGGAAGAGCCGGTCACCCGCGACAGCCCGCGTCGTCTGTTATTGATGATTATGTGGGGGGCGGTAGGTGCCCTGACCGGCGCCGGGACCGCGCTGATACGCCGGCCTCGCAAGGGTCATGTTGTTAATCAACGGACCAATTGAGAGCGTGACGGTGAAAGTATTAACGGTTTTTGGCACGCGCCCTGAGGCGATAAAAATGGCCCCGCTGGTCCATGCGCTGGCGCAGGACGGTGAAATCGAGTCACGCCTGTGCGTCACCGCCCAGCATCGGGAGATGCTGGATCAGGTGCTGCATCTGTTCTCACTGGTGCCGGATTACGATCTGAATATCATGCGTCCGGGGCAGGGGCTGACCGAAATCACCAGCCGCATCCTCGAAGGGCTGAAAACGGTGTTTGCCGACTTTACTCCCGACGTGGTGCTGGTTCATGGCGATACCACCACCACGCTGGCCGCCAGCCTGGCGGCGTTTTATCACCGTATCCCCGTCGGGCATATTGAAGCCGGCCTACGTACCGGGGATCTTTACTCCCCCTGGCCTGAAGAAGCCAACCGCACGCTGACCGGGCACCTCGCCAGCTACCACTTTGCGCCAACGGAACGTTCCCGGCAGAACCTGATGCGTGAAAACCTGCCTGACTCGCGGATTTTTGTTACCGGCAATACGGTAATTGATGCGCTGTTTTGGGTACGGGACCGCGTGCTGAGTGATGACAGCCTGCGCACCAGTCTGGCGGCCCGCTATCCGTTCCTGGATGCCGATAAGAAGCTGCTGCTGGTGACTGGGCACCGGCGGGAAAGCTTTGGCGGCGGTTTTGAGCGCATTTGTAACGCACTGGCGGAAATCGCCCGCCTGCATCCGCAGCTGCAGATTGTCTACCCGGTCCACCTCAATCCGAACGTCAGTGAGCCGGTGAATCGCATCCTGAGAGGTATCGACAACATCATTCTGATCGAGCCGCAGGAGTACCTGCCGTTTGTCTGGCTGATGGACAGAGCATGGCTGATCCTGACCGATTCCGGTGGCATTCAGGAAGAGGCGCCGTCGCTGGGTAAACCGGTGCTGGTGATGCGTGATGCTACCGAACGTCCTGAAGCGATTGAAGCGGGTACGGTGAGGCTGGTGGGGACCGACGGTGCCAGAATAGTCAGTGAAGTGACCCGCCTGCTGACCGATGAGGCCGCCTGGCAAACGATGAGTCACGCACATAATCCTTACGGCGACGGACTCGCCTGCCAGCGCATTGTGCAGGCACTAAAAAATAACCGGATGACATTATGAATTTCAACACCATTTCAGTTATCGGCCTGGGATATATTGGCCTGCCGACCGCCGCAGCTTTTGCCTCACGCCAGAAGCAGGTTATTGGCATCGACGTGAATGCCCACGCGGTGGACACCATCAATCGCGGTGAGATCCATATCGTTGAACCCGATCTCGATCGGGTGGTAAAAGCCGCCGTTGAGGGCGGATTTTTACGTGCCGCCACCCGGCCCGAACCCGCTGATGCCTTTCTGATCGCCGTTCCTACGCCGTTTGAAGGGGACCATCAGCCCGATATGTCCTATGTGCGCGCCGCTGCGGTCTCGGTTGCGCCGGTATTGAAGAAAGGCGACCTGGTGATCCTGGAGTCCACATCGCCGGTGGGTGCCACGGAGCAGATGGCCGAGTGGCTGGCCAGTGAACGCCCCGATCTGACCTTCCCGCAGCAGGCGGGCGACGCGTCGGATATCCACGTTGCCTACTGTCCGGAACGCGTGCTGCCGGGACAGGTCATGGTTGAGCTGTTTAAAAACGATCGGGCGATCGGCGGCATGACCGCCACCAGTTCGCAGCGGGCCTGCGACCTCTACAACCTGTTTCTTGAAGGCGAGTGCGTGGTCACCAACGCCCGCACCGCTGAAATGTGTAAATTAACCGAGAACAGCTTCCGCGACGTTAACATTGCCTTTGCCAACGAGCTCTCGCTGATCTGCGCCGAGCAGAAGATTAATGTCTGGGAGTTAATCCGCCTGGCTAACCGCCATCCGCGGGTGAATATCCTGCAGCCCGGGCCGGGCGTTGGCGGCCACTGTATCGCCGTCGACCCGTGGTTTATCGTCGCGCAAAACCCGCAGCAGTCGCGTTTAATCCGCACCGCTCGCGAAGTGAACGACGCCAAACCCCACTGGGTGCTGGAGCAGGTGAAGCAGCAGGTGGCGGAGTGCCTGATGGTGAGTAATAAGCGCGCCAGCGAACTCAAGGTTGCCTGCTTTGGCCTGGCGTTCAAACCGGACATCGACGATCTGCGGGAAAGTCCGGCCATGCAGGTCACCCGGCTGATTGCCGACTGGCATCAGGGCAGCACGCTGGTGGTGGAGCCGCACGTACAGCAGCTACCGGAAAAGCTGCGGGACAAAGTCACACTGCTGGCGCTGGACGATGCGCTCCTTCAGGCGGATGTCCTGGTGATGCTGGTCGATCACCGCCAGTTCAAAGCCATTCAACCGGAAGCCGTGCAGCAGCGTTTTATCGTGGATACCAAAGGCGTGTGGCGATGATTAATGCGCCCGCTTTTCCTGCCCGTGGAGCTACGCATGTTTGCCACGCTTAAGCCCCTGGTCTGGGAAAATGAATTTTTCGGCCAGCGGACCGCCCTGCTGGAACTGCAGGGCGACACGCCGCTGGATATCGCCGCGCTGGATGACTGGCCGCTGGTGCAGGTGAAAGTGCTGGCACAGCAAAGTACCGAGCTGGATGCGCTCAGCGCGCTGGGCTTCAGCATGGTGGAAGGCGAGGCAGACTGCGTGCTGGGGATCACCTCTGCCGAGCGCCCGGCCGGTATTCGCATCGCCCGTACCGGGCATATACCCGCCCTGCGCGCGGCGGCGAGTGAAGCCTTTATCTGGAGCCGGTTTCGCGCGCCCTGGTTTGCTGCCGGCGACAGCGGGCGTTTCTACGCGCAGTGGATTGAGAATGCCGTGTGCGGCACCTTCGACCACCAGTGCCTGCTGGCGGTGGATGAACAGGGTGAAATGCAGGGCTTTGTCTCCCTGCGGGAGCTGGAAGACGGTACGGCACGCATCGGGCTGCTGGCCGTGCTGCCCGCTTCCCAGGGGCTGGGTATTGGCCAGCGGCTGATGGATGCGGCAAACGACTGGTGCCGTGCCCGACGCCTGACCCGACTTCATGTTGCAACGCAGCTGGGCAACCTTGCTGCGCTGCGCCTCTATCTTCGCTGCGGTGGCGTGATTGAACGTACCGCCTACTGGTTATACAGGAAAACGCTATGATCCCGTTTAATGCGCCACCGGTGGTGGGAACTGAACTCGAATATATGCAGTCGGCCATGGGCAGCGGCAAGCTGTGCGGCGACGGCGGCTTTACCCGCCGCTGCCAGCAGTGGATGGAGCAGCGGTTTGGCAGCCGTAAGGTGCTGCTGACGCCGTCCTGCACCGCCTCGCTGGAGATGGCCGCGATCCTGATCGACATCCAGCCCGGCGATGAGGTGATCATGCCGAGCTACACCTTTGTCTCTACCGCGAATGCCTTCGTCCTGCGCGGCGCCACCATCGTCTTTATCGACGTGCGCCCGGATACGATGAACCTTGACGAGACGCTGATTGAAGCGGCGATTACCGAGCGCACTAAAGCGATTGTGCCGGTCCACTATGCGGGCGTGGCCTGCGAAATGGACACCATTATGGCGCTGGCGAAGAAGCACAAACTCTGGGTTATCGAAGATGCCGCGCAGGGCGTGATGTCGACGTATAAAGGGCGCGCCCTGGGCACGATTGGTCATATTGGCTGCTTCAGCTTCCACGAAACGAAAAACTACACCGCCGGGGGCGAGGGTGGGGCGACGCTCATCAATGATGCGACGCTGGTTGAGCGTGCGGAAATCATTCGTGAAAAAGGCACCAATCGCAGCCAGTTCTTCCGGGGGCAGGTGGACAAATATACCTGGCGCGACATCGGCTCCAGCTACCTGATGGCCGATCTGCAGGCCGCCTATCTCTGGGCACAGCTGGAAGCGGCAGAGCGCATTAACCAGCAGCGTTTACACCTCTGGCAAAACTACCACACCGCGCTGCAGCCGTTTGCCGAGCGCGGGCGGATCGATCTCCCGACCCTCCCTTCAGACTGCGAACACAATGCGCATATGTTCTACCTGAAGCTGCAGGATAATGACGATCGCACGGCGTTGATAACCTGGCTGAAAGAGGCCGAAATCATGGCGGTGTTCCACTATATCCCGCTGCACAGCTCGCCTGCCGGGCAGCGCTTTGGCCGTTTCCACGGCACCGATCGCTACACCCAGCAGGACAGCGATCGCCTGCTAAGGCTGCCGCTGTTCTATAACCTTTCTGATAATAATCAGAAAACGGTGATTGGCTCCTTACGCAGCTATCTTTCCTGATATGTCGCTGGCTAGAGCTTCCGTGTGGACCGCCGCGTCCACGCTGATAAAGATTGCCGCCGGGTTGCTGGTGGTGAAGATGTTGGCGGTGTCGTATGGCCCGTCGGGCGTGGGACAGGCGGGTAACTTCCGCCAGTTGATTACCGTGCTGGGCGTGATGGCAGGAGCGGGGATATTCAACGGCGTAACTAAGCTGGTGGCGCAGCATCAGCAGCAGCCCACCGAGCTACGCGCGGTGACCGGCACGGCATCGGCCATGGTGCTGGGTTTCTCGCTGCTGCTGGCGGTCGGTTTTCTGCTGTTTGCTGCACCCATCAGCCAGGCGCTGTTTGATGATGTGAAATATCAGCAGGTGATTCGCATCGTCGCGTTTTTACAGCTGGGGATTGCCTGGGCTAACCTGGCGCTGGCGATTGTCAAAGGTTTCCGCGATGCCGCCGGGAATGCGCTGGCGCTGATTGTCGGCAGCGTTATTGGCGTGGCAGCATGGTTTGTCTGCTACTGGCTGGGCGGCTACAGCGGCGCACTGGTTGGACTGGCGATGGTGCCCGCGCTGGTGGCGATCCCCGCGCTGGCGGTGCTGGCGCGGAGCGATCGTCTACCGATGCGCTATCTGCTGCCGGTGTGGCAGCCGCAGTATGCCCGTCAGCTCGGTAAGTTTACCGTGATGGCGCTGATTACCGCCGTAACGCTGCCGGTGGCGTGGGTGATGATGCGTAATCTGCTGCAGGCGCATGCGGGCTGGGAGCAGGTTGGGCTGTGGCAGGGGGTGACCAGCATCTCCGATGCCTATCTGCAGTTTATTACCGCCTCGTTTAGCGTCTGGCTGCTGCCGACGCTGGCGCGACTGGACAATAAAGCGGATATTTCTCGGGAGATTATGCGCGCATTGCGCTTTGTTCTTCCTGCGGTGATGGTTGCCAGTTTCTGCGTCTGGCTGCTGCGCGACTTTGCCATCTGGCTGCTGTTTTCCAGCCAGTTTACCGGCATGCGCGATCTGTTTGTCTGGCAGCTGACGGGCGATGTGCTTAAAGTCGGCTGCTATGTCTTTGGCTATCTGGTGATCGCTAAAGCGTCACTGCGTTTTTACATTCTTACAGAAGTGAGCCAGTTTATTTTGCTGACTGGTTTTTCCCGCTGGCTAATCCCGCTGCACGGTGCGGCAGGGGCAGCTCAGGCATATATGGCGACCTATATCGCTTATTTCGCGCTCTGTGCAGGCGTATTTACTCTCTACCGTAGACGATAATGACCACAGTAATCCATCTTTTAGGCTCGGATATACCGCATCATAATCAGACGGTTCTGGGCTTTTTTAACCAGGTGATTTATGACGAGGTGCCCACGGCGGCTCCGCGTCAGTTCTGGCTGGTTTCGAACCAGCCCTCTGTTGCTGAGCAGTATCCCCGGCTGCAGATCCGCGTCTTCACCGATAAAAGCGCGCTGGCTGAAGCGGTTATCGCACTGGCCCGCCGGCAGCGTGAGATGCGCTTCTTTTGCCACGGGCAGTTTAATCCTAAGCTCTGGCTGGCGCTGCTGGCAGGTGAGATTTCACGTTCACAGCTTTACTGGCACATCTGGGGTGCAGACCTGTACGAGGATGCGACCAGCCTGAAGTTCCGCCTGTTCTATCTGCTGCGCCGGCAGGCGCAGAAGCGGGTGGCGCGGGTGTTTGCCACCCGGGGCGACATTAACCATTTTCACCAGCGCCATCCGGGCGTACCGGCATCGCTGCTCTATTTTCCGACCCGTCTGGCACAGGACGTCCCGATCGGGCAGCCGAGGCAGGGGCCAGTCACTATCCTGCTCGGCAACTCGGGGGATGTTAGTAACCGCCATATTCAGGCGCTGGAGGAGATCCATCAGCAGTTTGGCAATGAGGTGAAGGTGGTTGTGCCGCTCGGTTATCCGGCAAACAACGAAGCGTACATCGCCCGTATCCGTGCCGCAGCCGATGCGTTGTTCACTTCCGGCCAGGTTGAGCTGCTGACGGAAAAGCTGGCGTTCAGTGACTATCTGCAGCTGATCTCTCGCTGCGATCTCGGCTGGTTTATCTTCGAGCGCCAGCAGGGGATTGGCACGCTGTGTCTGCTGATTCAGGCCAATATTCCTTTCGTTCTGAATCGTAAGAACCCGTTCTGGCAGGATCTGGTGGAGCAGCAGGTGCCGGTTCTGTTTACCGGTGACGCGCTGGATGCCGCGACGGTCGGCGAGGCGCAGCGGCAGCTGAGCCTGATGGATAAGCAGCAGATCGCCTTTTTTGAACCGGGCTATCTGGCAGGCTGGCAGCAGGCGCTGCGGCTGGTGGAAGGAGAAAGCGCATGACCCTGTTAGAATTCTCGGGACTGCTGATCGTCTGGCTGCTGGGCGCAGGGTTTATTCTGACGCTGACCTGGCGTGAGTTTCGCCGGGTGCGGTTTAATTTTAATGTCTTCTTCTCGCTGCTGTTTCTGCTGACCTTTTTCTTCGGCTTTCCGTTTACCAGCGTGCTGGTATTTGGTTTTGACGTCACCGTTGTGCCGTCGGAATATCTGCTGCAGGCGATGCTGGCGGCAGGCTGCTTCTATGCCATTTATTACGTCAGCTATAAAACCCGGCTGCGGGCGCGTACGACAAAGCCGGCGCGTCAGGTCTTCACTATCAATCGCGTCGAGGCCAATCTGAGCTGGATGCTGCTGGCGCTGGTGGCGTTGGGCACGGTCAGCGTGTTTTTCATGCATAACGGCTTCCTGCTGTTCAAACTGCACAGCTACAGTCAGATTTTTTCCGCGGATGTCTCGGGCGTTGCCTTAAAGCGTTTCTTTTACTTCTTTATCCCGGCAATGCTGGTGGTCTACTTCCTGAAGCAGGATTTTCGCGGCTGGCTGCTGTTTTTAATTAGCACCGTCGTTTTTGGGCTGCTGACCTATGCGATCGTTGGCGGTACGCGCGCCAATATTATTATCGCCTTCGCCCTGTTCCTGTTTATCGGCATCATCCGCGGCTGGATCACCCTGTGGATGCTGGTGCTGGCGGGCGTCGGCGGTATTGTCGGCATGTTCTGGCTGGCGCTGAAACGCTATAACCTGGATGTGAGCGGCTCGGAGGCGTTTTATACCTTCCTCTACCTCACCCGCGATACGTTTTCGCCGTGGGAGAATCTGGGGTTACTGCTGCAAAACTACGACAAAATCAGCTTCCAGGGGCTGGCACCAATCGTGCGGGATTTCTACGTGTTTATCCCCAGCTGGCTGTGGCACGGCCGCCCGTCGCTGGTGCTCAACAGTGCGAACTACTTCACCTGGGAAGTGCTGGATAACCATTCCGGGCTGGCGATATCACCCACGCTGATTGGGTCCTTGCTGGTGATGGGCGGGGCGCTGTTTATCCCTCTGGGCGCCGTTGCTGTCGGATTAATTATTAAGTGGTTTGACTGGCTGTATGAGAAAGGCCAGCAGGAACAGAACCGCTATAAGGCTGCCATTCTGCAAAGCTTCTGCTTTGGTGCGGTGTTTAACATGATTGTACTGGCACGAGAAGGCCTGGATGCGTTTGCCTCCCGGGTCGTGTTCTTCTGTGTCATTTTTGTGGTCTGTGTGGTGGTGGCGAAGCTGCTTTACTGGTTACTGGATAGCGCCGGACTAATCCGCGACCGTACCGGAATCCACCCGCTGGCCGCGCAGCCCGATGCGGGTTCCGGGCCGTTTTGATTTCAGACTTAGGGTAAATAACATGCATGCCTCTGTAACCGTGCCGCAGTATCAAATTCGTGGCCTGACGCTGGCCGGATTTCGCGATATGGCGGAGTTTGTTGATTACCTCAATCAGGATGGGAAGCTGAAAAGCGGAACGCTGGTGGCGATCAATGCTGAGAAGGTGCTGACGGCGGAGAATGATGCCGAAATCTTCCAGCTTATTGCCGCTGCCGAGTACCGTTATGCCGACGGCATCAGCATTGTCCGTTCGATTCGTAAGAAGTACCCACAGGCTCAGGTGTCCCGGATTGCCGGGGCAGACCTGTGGGAAGCCCTGATGGAGCGTGCAGGGCGTGAGGGCACGCCGGTGTTTTTGATTGGCGGTCGTCCTGACGTCCTTGAGCAAACCCAGGATAAGCTGCGCCGCCAGTGGAATGTGAACATCGTTGGGGCGCAGGATGGTTACTTCACGCCCGACCAGCGCGATGCGCTGCTGGCGCGCATTGCTGGCAGTGGGGCAAAGCTGGTGACGGTGGCGATGGGGTCGCCTCGTCAGGAGATCCTGATGCGTGACTGTAAGGCCTTTTATCCGGATGCGCTGTATATGGGCGTGGGAGGCACGTATGACGTATTTACCGGCCACGTTAAACGTGCCCCCAGAATTTGGCAAAAAATGGGGCTGGAGTGGCTCTATCGCTTACTTTCGCAGCCATCACGACTGAAACGCCAGCTCAGATTGCTGAAATATCTCAACTATCACTGGAAAGGCGATCTTTAATTCTGGATAAACGATGACGGTAATGCATTGCTGTTGCGGTTTTTCTGTACGAAAAGGCGGAAAAATGCTGCGAGTTTAGACGGAATGCACAAAGCGTAATCAAACGCGTTTTTTTGTGAAAAAAGCACTGGACAGGTAAGGCTCCTGTCCGTAGTATGCACATCCGCAACGGCGCTACGCGCCCGTAGCTCAGCTGGATAGAGCGCTGCCCTCCGGAGGCAGAGGTCTCAGGTTCGAATCCTGTCGGGCGCGCCATTAAGTTTGTGCGCAAGAGCTGCGGTGGTATCATTACCGCGTTATAAGAAGTACGTAGTTGGAAGTAGTTGTGGTGGCTATAGCTCAGTTGGTAGAGCCCTGGATTGTGATTCCAGTTGTCGTGGGTTCGAGTCCCATTAGCCACCCCAGATTTTGTTGAATGCGAAGGTGGCGGAATTGGTAGACGCGCTAGCTTCAGGTGTTAGTGTTCTTACGGACGTGAGGGTTCAAGTCCCTCTCTTCGCACCACAAAATCTTTAAGTGAAAAGAAGTTATGTTCGGCGAGTAGCGCAGCTTGGTAGCGCAACTGGTTTGGGACCAGTGGGTCGGAGGTTCGAATCCTCTCTCGCCGACCAATTTTAAAATCCTGCAGTCGCGGGGTTTTTGCTTAAAGCCTGAGGGTTTTGAGCGATGCAGTAAGGTAGTACAGTTCGGCGAGTAGCGCAGCTTGGTAGCGCAACTGGTTTGGGACCAGTGGGTCGGAGGTTCGAATCCTCTCTCGCCGACCAATTAAGAAACCTGCTTGAAAAAGCAGGTTTTTTTTCGTTTCTAATTTAACCCTGCTCTGTTCAGCGGATCCTCGCGTCCATCCGTAAAGCCTCTTTTCCCATCATGGCTCACCAGCACACCGTGTCATGAATCTCCCGTCAACGCTTGTACATCGCCCGTTCCGGACAGATCCGATCGTTCTGCACACTCTTTTCTTCATCACCCTGACCATCCTCCCGGCCGTTTTCAGTTCATCAGAACATAAGTGTTTGTCGCTATTTTGAGACGCATAACATACTGTTTTTAAATAGATTTACCTAACCATGCAATGCTTGTCTCCATTTAGAGACGCTTTTGCCGTGCAGATGTCTACTTCAGGCGACGTTGGTACAGGGCGATGTGATACTAAAAATGATGTTAAATACGATTAAAATCAAATGAATAGAATATTAGGAATTATGGAAGTGCCATTCTGGCACAGGCTGTGCAACACTATATCTGTAGATGCTCATTCCACCTCTTATGTTTGCTGATGCTTCATAAACCTGGGAATGACGCAGAGCCACTTTACGGTACCCGTTGTCCAGCCAGCCAATATCGCCAACGCCTTATTGGAATATCGGGCACAACGTTGAGTCGGGTACCAATCGGTTGTCTTAACCGACCTGATCGTTACACCTGTCCTCGGGCAGGTGTTTTTTTTTGCCTGAAGCGAAAAAAAACCGCTACCTCAGAAAGGTAGCGGTTTGATCAACCTTCAAACGCAGCGCCAGAGTGAATAACCGGTGGCGCTGGTCGTTCAGGGATTATTTTTCAGCGTCAGTAGCAAACCATCACGGCGCATCGCAGCCGCCTCTTCGGGTTTATGCTGGCGATCCAGCGTGTCTGCCAACCAGGCATAGTCAAACGCATCCGGGCGCTGCTTCAGCGCGGCGCGGAAGGCTTCGCTGGCCTGCTCCCACTCACCGTGCTGCATCAGCAACTGTCCCAGCGTGCTGTAGAGCAGCGGCGTGGCGCCGTGCTGTTTGATCTGCTGGCGAAGGGCTTTCTCAAGCTGTTCGGGATTACCTGATTTGAGGCGCGGCATTAACAGCACCAGGCGCTCATCATACTGACGCTTGAGGCCGTCCAGCACGATTTGCTGCGCGGTTTCATGGTCATCACAGACGATAAGATGATCCGCCATTGCCACCTGAAGTGCGGTTTCATGGCGCGTTTTGCGGCTCTGATTCTGCCACCAGCGCTTCAGACCATCGCTGCCCTGATCGGCCATGGCCTGATTCATCAGACCCAGCCAGGCCTGCTGCTGCAGAGCAAGGCGGTGATTGTCATCGCCCAGCTTCACTTTCTCCATCGCGGGCAGAATATCCAGCAGGGCGCTCCAGGCACCGGTACGAATATAAGCCTGTTCTGCCAGACGCAGCACTTCCGGATGACGCGGGGCGATTTCCAACAGACGATCGATTCCGTGACGAGCGGCATGATCCTCATTGCGCGCCAGCTGGATACGAACGCGGGTAATCTCCACCGGGAGCGGGTCACCCTCGTTTAGCTCAGTGGCGCGTTCAAGGTGCTGGTTGGCACGGGCTTCATCACCGCGCTGCTGTGCCGCTTCGGCCGCCAGCAGGTAGTTGATCATCGGCTGATCGGCATGATCCGCATTGCGCGAAAGCAGCTTTTCAACCTGCTGATGATCGCCTTCTGCCAGCTTCACCAGCGCGGCCTGAGTCTGTCGACGCGCGCTGCGGCGTTTCCTGCCGGTAAACCAGCCACGCGTGCGGGCTCCGGTACGGAATATGCGTCGCAGCAGCCACTCAATACCCAGGATAACCAGCAGGGACAGGATGAGAATAATCACCAGACCGGTCACGCTGGTTTCAATATTCCAGCTGTCGGTCTGAATCAGAACGTAGCCCTGATGACCCGCGATCATGGGACCCAGAACGACACCGGCAATCAGCAGAAGAAATAACAGAAGAACTTTCAGCATCGTTATTCTCCCTGCTGCTGAGCGGCTGGCGACGCAGCGGGCTGTGCCAGCAGATTACGCACGCGCGTCTGCATCAGCTTATCCAGCAACGGCTGGCTTTCCAGCGAATCCGGTACGTCCATGGAGATGCTCTGCTGGCTCAGTTCGTCCAGCTGATCGAGGAAGGCTTTGGTGCTGGCATCGTTCGTATCATACCAGGCACGTACCCAACCGGAGACGGTATCAATCGACTGCTTGTAGATTTCATCCTGGTGACGCGGCACGGCCTGGGCGGCAATCAGCAGACGCGAGCGGATATTTTCACGCAGATACACATCCTGATTTGGGGCCAGCAGGGGTTCAGCGGTGGCATCGCGGCGGCGGATGGTAATAAAGTCATCCATGAAGTTATGCCAGCTTTTTACCAGGTTCTGCCGCCATTCGCGTAAGGATGACGACAGTTCGCCACTGTTTTCATCCATTGGCGCATCGTCGTTATCATTGTCGGCAAGGCGCAGGTTATCAATGCCGTTAGACAGCTGGTTAAGCTTGAGGATGATACCGTCGTAGTCCACCTGGCTGAGCGCGGAGAGGGTACTGATGTCGTGAGTCAGTGCGCGTCGTGCGTCAAGCAGGCTCGGGTCATTCATATCGGCCAGGCTGGCATCGGCACTTTTCAGCAGCGCGGCGGCCGTTGTCACATCCTGGTCGCTCCACAGTTTGCGGCCGGCCATTTTGACCAGGTAATCCGCCTGTGACAGCATCCAGGTGTGGATGTCGTTGCCGGAGATGGTTGCCACTTTTTGCTTCAGCTCATCCAGCTGCTGGCTCAGGGCGGCCTGCTGCTGACGGGCGGTATCCAGCGCCTGAGTCTGCGTGGTTAGCTGCTCGACCAGCGACTGTTTATCGCGGGTCGACTGCTGTTGTAAGTCCGCAATCTGGGCCGCCAGCGCCTGGCGCGCTTCTTCCTGCTGTGCAGCCTGATGTTTACCGTTCAGCCACAGGCCGACGCCCAGCGCTAAGGCGATGGCAATGGCCACCGCGCCCAAAACGACGCCGTGATTTTTTGATTTATCCGAAGGTGGCTGCCCGGAGGTTGAGTCTTTAACCGCAGGGGCAACGTCTTCAACCATGGCGGAGGAATCTTTTTGTTCCGTCATAATGGCTCATCCCATATTTTAAGTGTGATATACCTTAATCTTTCCGCTCGCGAAATATTAAGCGTATAAGTTCAGTGCGCGCAGCAGCGCGTCATTATCCGCACCCCCGGCGACACAGACGTTCGCCCAGCCCAAATCCCTGGCCAGAGTGGCTAAACGTTCACTGACGACCACCAGCCGACAGTGCAATAACCATGCATCCCGATCGATTGCGGGAAACAGGGCGTAAAGCTGTTGCAGCATCTCGCCACTGGTGACCACCAGCGTATCAATACCCCGGTCTCGCCACCGACGGCCTTCTTCAGCCCCGTGGTAATGCTTTGCACAACGTTGATAGCACTCAATAAACTCTACCTTAGCGCCACGAGTATGCAAAGTTTCCGCCAGCAATTCGCGGCCACCGTTGCCGCGCAGGATCAGAACCTGTTTACCGGCGACCTGCTGAAGTTCAGGTAACCGGATCAGGACTTCACTGATTTCCTGCTCGTGGGGCCAGACGACCGAATGCCCGCTGACCGCGTGCATCGCCAAAGCGGTACTCCGACCTATTGCATAATAGTTCAGACTGGCGGGCCAGGTTTTTCCAGACCGCGTTATCGCCGGATTGGCGTAGTGAACGGCATGCTGTGACAGGAGAAAGACCAGATCGCCAGGCCCGAGCGCTTCAAGACGTGAGGGAAGGATATCGAGCTGACTCCCCGGCGTGAATTCAATCAGCGGGAATGCCCAGGCAACCTGCCCGCAGCTACGCAGCCGGCTGACCAGATGGTCAGCCGCCGGTGACGGGCGGGTTACCAGGATATTCATGCTGGTGGGTTTCCCTGGTAAACCTCAGCCAGAATTTCCCTGGCACCCTTGTCCAGCAGCTCCTCTGCTAAAGAGATCCCCATTTGCTCCGCCTCATCGCGCGGGCCACGGCGTTCGCCGCAAATCATCCGGCTGCCGTCCGGGGCGCCAACGAGGCCGCGTAGCCAGAGGCCGTCCTCTTCCAGCACGGCATAGCTGCCGATTGGCACCTGGCAGCCGCCCTCCAGACGGGTATTCATCGCCCGCTCTGCACGCACCCGACAGGCGGTATCTTCATCATTAAGCGCGGCCAATAGCGCGATGGTGTCGCCATCGTCCAGGCGGCATTCAATCCCCACCGCGCCCTGGCCGACGGCGGGCAGTGACTCTTCGGCAGGCATAATCTGGCGAATACGATCGCTCAGACCCAGCCGTTTCAGGCCGGCTACCGCCAGGATAATGGCATCATATTCACCGCCATCCAGTTTGCCCAGGCGGGTGCCTACGTTGCCACGCAGTGAGCGGATCACCAGATCCGGGCGGCGCGCGCTGATCTGGCACTGACGGCGCAGGCTGGAGGTGCCAACAATCGCACCGGGCGGAAGTGCATCGACGGAGGCATAATGGTGAGAGACGAAAGCATCGTGTGGATCTTCGCGTTCACAGATAGTGACCAGGCCCAGGCCTGCCGGGAACTCCACCGGCACGTCTTTCATCGAATGAACGGCGATATCGGCGCGCCCGGAGAGCATGGCCTGCTCAAGCTCTTTGACGAAAAGCCCTTTCCCACCCACTTTAGCCAGTGGGGTATCAAGGATCACATCGCCACGCGTGACCATGGGTACCAGCTCAACGCGTAGCCCCGGATGGCAGGCGATCAGGCGCTGCTGTACGAATTCTGCCTGCCATAAAGCCAGAGGGCTTTGTCTGGTTGCAATTCTTAAAATTTTGTCTGACATGCTCAATACCGTTTTGATCGTTCATTGATTATCCTATCATTTAACCGCGAAGGCTGTCAGTGAATAGCACCTAAACGGTCGTCTGCGGAAGCATAGCGATGGATTGGCGTAAAATTGTGCTAAACTGTTAACTAGCGCAACTTTCTTTACGGTCAATCTGTCTGATGTTAGATTGATCACGTTTCCAGCAATAATCTGTACGACTATTTTTAAAGCAAATGGCAGATTTTGGAAAAAAGAGTTCTTGTATACCCTTCTCTCCAAGGGTGTAAGCACTGGGATAATCAGGCGAGACGTCTTGTACCTCTACATTGAGACACTGAAACAGAGACTGGATGCCATTAACCAGCTGCGCGTCGATCGCGCACTGGCTGCGATGGGACCTGCGTTCCAACAGGTTTACAGTCTGCTGCCGACCTTACTACATTATCATCATCCGCTGATGCCGGGTTACCTTGAAGGTAACGTTCCACATGGCATCAGCTTCTACACGCCTGACGAAAACCAGCTTGTCTATCTTGATGATTTACAAGTGAAATCAGACAGCTCCGTCACTGCACCTCCGCGCGGCGAAATGCCGATCACCGGGGTGTATTCCATGGGGAGCACCTCTTCCGTCGGGCAAAACGCCACATCCGATCTGGATATCTGGGTCTGCCACCAGTCGTGGCTGGACAACCAGGAGCGCCTGGCCCTGCAGAAAAAATGCACGCAGTTACAAAACTGGTGTGCGGCCATGGGCGTTGAGGTCAGCTTCTTCCTGATTGATGAAAACCGCTTCCGCCACAATGAAAGTGGCAGCCTTGGCGGCGAGGACTGCGGTTCTACCCAGCATATCCTGCTGCTGGATGAGTTTTATCGCACGGCGGTGCGGATGGCGGGGAAACGTATTCTGTGGAATATGGTGCCGCGCGAGGAAGAAGAGCATTACGACGACTATGTGATGTCGCTGTATCAGCAGGGCGTGCTGACGCCGAATGAGTGGCTGGATCTCGGTGGTCTGGGCACGCTGTCCGCGGAAGAATACTTTGGTGCCAGTCTGTGGCAGCTGTATAAGAGCATCGATTCGCCGTATAAGGCCGTGCTGAAAACGCTGCTGCTGGAAGCCTATTCGTGGGAATACCCGGACACCCGCCTGCTGGCAATGGATATTAAACAGCGCCTGCACGATGGCGAGATCGTTTCCTACGGTCTCGATCCCTATTGCATGATGCTGGAGCGGGTGACACGCTATCTCATTAGTATTGACGATCATGCGCGCCTCGATCTGGTACGTCGCTGTTTCTATCTCAAAGTCTGTGAGAAGCTGTCGCAGGAAACCGAACACTCCGGCTGGCGTCGGGAAATTCTCAGCCAGCTGGTGACCGAATGGGGCTGGGATACGCAGCGGCTTGAGGTACTGGACAGCCGGGCCGACTGGAAAATCGGCCGGGTTCGCGAAGCCCACAATGAATTACTGGATGCGATGATGCAAAGCTATCGCAACCTGATCCGCTTCGCCCGCCGTAATAATCTCAGCGTTAGCGCCAGCCCACAGGACATCGGCGTGCTGACGCGTAAGCTTTATGCCGCGTTCGAGGCGCTGCCTGGTAAGGTAACGCTGGTGAACCCGCAGATCTCCCCCGATCTGTCCGAGCAGCATCTGACCTTTATTCATGTCCCTAACGGTCGCGCCAACCGCGCGGGCTGGTATCTGTACAATCAGTCGCCGGATATGAGTTCAATCATCAGCCATCAGCCGCTGGAATATAACCGCTATCTGAACAAGCTGGTGGCCTGGGCGTGGTTTAACGGCCTGCTGACCAGTAAAACGCGGCTGCATATGAAGGGCAATGAGGTCTGTGACCTGGCTCGCCTGCAGGAACTGGTTGCCGATGTCTCGCACCACTTCCCGCTGCGTCTGCCCGCACCCACGCCAAAAGCGCTGTACAGCCCCTGCGAGATCCGTCATCTGGCGATCATCGTTAACCTGGAATACGACCCGACCTCCGCCTTCCGTAATCAGGTTGTACACTTCGATTTCCGTAAGCTGGATGTGTTCAGCTTTGGTGCGGAGCAGCAGTGCCTGGTTGGCAGCGTCGATCTGCTGTATCGCAACTCGTGGAATGAAGTGCGTACCCTGCATTTCAACGGCGAGCAGGCGATGATTGAAGCGCTAAAAACCATTCTGGGCAAAATGCATCAGGATGCCGCGCCGCCGGACGCCGTAGAGGTATTTTGCTACAGCCAGCACCTGCGCGGGCTGATCCGTACCCGCGTTCAGCAGCTGGTTTCTGAGTGTATCGAGCTGCGCCTTTCCAGCACGCGGCAGGAGCCTGGCCGCTTTAAAGCGCTGCGCGTCGCCGGACAAACCTGGGGACTGTTCTTTGAGCGCCTCAGCGTGTCGGTGCAGAAGCTGGAAAATGCCGTTGAGTTTTACGGCGCGATCTCCAACAACAAGTTGCACGGCCTGTCGCTGAAGGTTGAAACGAATCAGGTCCGCCTGCCTGCGGTGGTCAATGGCTATGCCAGCGAAGGGATCATTCAGTTCTTCTTTGAAGACACGCACGACGACCACGGTTTTAATATTTATATCCTGGATGAAACCAACCGGGTAGAGGTCTATCACCACTGTGAAGGCAGTAAAGAGGAGCTGGTGCGTGACGTCAGCCGTTTCTACTCATCATCACACGATCGCTTCACCTACGGTTCCAGCTTTATTAACTTCAATCTTCCGCAGTTTTATCAGATTGTGCAGATTGAAGAGCGCTTTCAGGTCATTCCATTTCGTAGCCAGGCGCTGACTCAGCTCTGTGCCGCGGTCCCAAACAGTGAAGCCAGCGGCGATTACCCGCAGCGCTATCAGATGCATTAGGCCAGCCGGAATACTCTTCCGGTTGGATTCTGCTTTTCCTGTTGCTTTTCAGTCTTCACCTGCGATGATAGACAGTAACTGGTATCTTTCACGAGCAGAATGACAATGAAAAAAACACTTTGCCAGCTGGCAATGTTACTTGCCGTTGCCAGCCTGGTGGGATGTGGCCTGAAAGGACCACTCTATTTCCCCAAGGATGAAACAGGCAAGCCGCAGACCACCCAGACCGCCTCTCCGACGCAATCCGGCAGCAATGCGACAACCTCTGCCACGTCCACCGGGCAGGAACTCAAACCGGTCCAGTAAACTATGACGCACTCGGCGGAGCAGAAAATGCAGTTCTCGAAAATGCACGGTCTCGGCAATGACTTTATGGTGGTTGATGCCGTCACGCAAAACGTTTATTTCTCACCTGAGCTGATCCGTCGCCTGGCGGACCGCAACCTGGGGATCGGCTTCGATCAGTTGCTGATCGTAGAGCCACCTTACGATCCCGATCTGGATTTCCATTACCGCATTTTCAACGCCGACGGCAGCGAAGTGGCCCAGTGTGGCAACGGTGCCCGCTGTTTCGCCCGCTTTGTACGCTTAAAAGGTCTGACCAATAAAAGCGATATTCGCGTCAGCACGCAAACGGGCCGCATGGTACTGAGCGTCAACCAGGATGAACTGGTTTGCGTGAATATGGGTGAGCCCAACTTCGAGCCGCAGCAGGTGCCGTTCCGCGCCAATAAGGCCGAAAATATCTATTTGATGAGGGCCGCAGAACAGACCGTGATGTGTGGCGTTGTGTCGATGGGTAACCCACACTGCGTACTGCAGGTTGAGAGCGTAAAAACCGCCGCTGTCGAAACGCTGGGGCCGGTGCTGGAAAGCCACGAACGCTTTCCTGAACGCGTCAACGTCGGGTTTATGGAAATCGTCAACGGTGAACATATCCGACTGCGTGTTTACGAGCGCGGTGCAGGCGAAACTCAGGCCTGCGGTAGCGGAGCCTGCGCGGCCGTCGCGGTGGGTATTCAGCAGGGGCTACTGTCAGAGAAAGTGCGGGTTGACCTGCCGGGCGGCACGTTAAACATCGCCTGGAAAGGGCCGGGGCAGCCGCTGTATATGACCGGGCCGGCCACTCATGTCTATGACGGATTTATTCATCTATGAAAACTGTCGGGGAGCCACAACAGGACAGCAGCGCAGTGCTGCTTGACGATCGCGCAGTCAGCGATTACCTGCTGCAAAATCCAGACTTCTTTATTCGTAACGCCCGCCAGGTTGAACAGATGATGGTGCCGCATCCGATCCGCGGTACCGTATCGCTGGTGGAATGGCAGCTGGCACGTCAGCGCAATCATATTCATCAACTGGAAGAAGAAATTACCCTGTTGATGGAGCAGGCCAGCGCCAACCAGCAGCTGTTCGACCGCCTGTTCAGCCTGCAGGGGCGTCTGGCTTCAGCATCGAGCCTGCAGGATATGCTGAATCGCCTGCATCTGTGGGCGCGGGAACTGGGGCTGGCAGGGGCAAATGTCCGTCTGTTTAGTGAACACTGGCGCCTCGGAGCCCCGTCTGATTTCACCCAGCTGGCGCTGCCAAGGCAGGCGTTTGAATCGGTACGCATTCAGCGGCTGGGTAAAGAGAACCACTATCTCGGCAATCTGAACGGGCCTGAACTGCTGCTGCTGCTGCCGCAGGCAAAGGCGATTGGTTCGGTCGCCATGTCGCTACTCGGTGAACGCGGTGACCTTGGCGTGCTGATTTTCAGCAGCCGCGACAAGCAGCACTATCAGTCCGGCATGGGAACGGTGCTGCTACAGCACCTGTCTCTGATGCTTCCCGAGCTGTTGTCGCGCTGGATTGAGCGCGCGTGAGCAGTGAATCAGCCCTGCTTCCTGCCGTAGAGGGCTTTCTGCGTTACCTGAAGGTTGAACGCCAGCTCAGCCCCTTGACCCTGATTAACTATCGCCGCCAGCTGACGGTGGTTATTGAACTGCTGGATGCGTTAAAGGTCACCGACTGGCGGCGTCTGGACGCCGCGCTGGTTCGGACGCTGGCTGCCCGCAGCAGCCGCAGCGGGCTGAAGCCCGCCAGTCTTGCCCTGCGCCTTTCCGCACTGCGTAGTTTCCTCGACTGGCTGATTAGCCAGGGAACGATTAAAGCCAACCCGGCGAAAGGCGTTGCCACGCCGCGTGCGCCACGGCATCTGCCAAAAAATATCGATGTTGATGAAATTAACCAGCTGCTGGAAATCGACCTGAACGATCCGCTGGCGGTGCGCGATCGCGCCATGCTGGAAGTGATGTACGGCGCAGGATTGCGCTTATCTGAGCTGACCGGTATCGATTTAAACCACCTCGATCTGGCATCCGGTGAAGTCTGGGTCATCGGTAAAGGCAGCAAAGAGCGCCGTCTGCCAATGGGAAAAACGGCGGTACTATGGCTTGAGCACTGGCTGGCGCTGCGTGAGCTGTTCTCACCGCAGGACAATGCACTTTTCCTTTCTAAGCAGGGTAAACGCATCTCTGCGCGTAACGTGCAGAAGCGCTTTGCCGAGTGGGGGATTAAACAGGGGCTGTCCAGCCACGTTCATCCCCATAAACTGCGCCACTCATTTGCCACGCATATGCTGGAGTCCAGCGGCGATCTGCGTGCGGTGCAGGAGCTGCTCGGCCATGCCAATCTGGCAACGACCCAGATTTACACCCATCTTGATTTCCAACACCTGGCGTCCGTCTACGACGCTGCACATCCCCGTGCGAAACGAGGAAAGACCTGATGCACTTTTATCGACCACCGCGTCCCATCGCGGCGATGACCTTCGATCTCGACGATACGCTTTATGATAATTATCCGGTGATCGCGCGAACCACAAAAGAATCTCATGCCGCATTACAGGCCCATCATCCGGCGCTAAAAGACTATAGCGTTGAACAGTATCAGCAGGTGCGTCAGCGTCTGCTGCTGGCGGAGCCGGAGATCTATCATGATGTCAGCGAGTGGCGTCGTCGTGCCGTTGAGCAGTCCATGCTCGATGTGGGACTGGCCCCCGCGCAGGCCGCTGAAGGCTCGCGCGAAGTGATGACGGTGTTCGCCGAGTGGCGCAGCAAAATCACCATATCGGATGAAAACCATGCCACGCTGGCGGCGCTGGCCGAGCGTATTCCACTGGTGGCGATCACCAACGGTAACGCCGAGCCGCATCTGTTTGGGCTGGATAAGTACTTCCAGTTTATTCTGCGGGCCGGTCCCGACGGCCGCGCCAAGCCGTATCAGGATATGTATCACTGCGCCGCAGAACGCCTGAATCTGGCCCCGGAACGCATCCTGCACGTGGGAGACGATCTCACCACCGATGTTGCCGGTGCGGTGCGCTGCGGTATGCAGGCCTGTTGGATTAATTTGCGCGGTGGCAATCTGATGCACATTGACGATGCGCGTCTTCTTCCAACGCTGGAGATTTCTCAGTTGGCATCGCTGACTGCGTTGTTATAATGAACTGGTTAAATAACCAGTAGGGCGGCGTGCCGCTCTCTACCCCGATGGTGCTTATGGACGTTTCCGATCTGCTCGACAGCCTGAATGACAAACAACGCGAAGCCGTCGCCGCGCCGCGCAGCAATCTGCTGGTGCTGGCGGGGGCTGGCAGTGGTAAAACCCGCGTGCTGGTTCACCGTATTGCCTGGCTGATGGCGGTTGAAAACTGTTCCCCATACTCCATCATGGCGGTGACCTTTACCAACAAAGCGGCCGCTGAGATGCGTCACCGCATTGAACAGCTTATTGGAACCAGCCAGGGGGGAATGTGGATTGGCACCTTCCACGGTCTGGCCCACCGCCTGCTGCGCGCCCACCATCTTGACGCTAACCTGCCACAGGATTTTCAGATCCTCGACAGTGAAGACCAGCTGCGGTTGCTAAAACGCCTGATCAAGGCCATGAATCTGGATGAGAAGCAGTGGCCCGCCCGTCAGGGGATGTGGTACATCAATGGCAAAAAAGATGAAGGGCTGCGTCCGAAAAATATTGAGAGCTACGGCAACCCGATTGAACAGACCTGGCTGCGCATCTATCAGGCCTATCAGGAAGCCTGCGATCGCGCCGGCCTGGTCGACTTTGCCGAGCTGCTGCTGCGTGCCCACGAGCTGTGGCTGAACAAACCGCATATCCTTAATCACTACCGCGAGCGTTTTACCAATATTCTGGTGGATGAGTTCCAGGATACCAACAATATCCAGTACGCGTGGATCCGCATGCTGGCCGGCGACAGCGGCAAGGTGATCATCGTCGGAGATGACGATCAGTCTATCTACGGCTGGCGCGGCGCGCAGGTTGAGAACATCCAGCGATTCCTGAACGATTTCCCGGGCGCGGAAACCATTCGCCTTGAACAGAACTACCGCTCAACCAATAACATTCTGAAAGCCGCCAATGCCCTGATCGCCAACAATAATGGTCGTCTGGGCAAAGAGCTGTGGACCGACGGCAGCGACGGCGAACCCATCTCTCTTTACTGTGCGTTTAATGAACTGGATGAAGCGCGCTTTGTCGTCAACCGCATTAAGGTCTGGATGGAAAACGGCGGGGCGCTGAACGACTGCGCGATCCTCTATCGCAGCAACGCCCAGTCGCGCGTGCTGGAAGAGGCGCTGCTGCAAACCAGCATGCCTTACCGTATCTATGGCGGCATGCGCTTCTTCGAGCGTCAGGAAATTAAAGATGCGCTGGCCTATCTGCGCCTGATTGCCAACCGCAATGACGATGCCGCCTTCGAGCGGGTGATCAACACGCCAACGCGTGGCATTGGCGATCGCACCCTTGACGTGGTTCGTCAGACCGCGCGCGATCGCCAGTTGACCATGTGGCAGAGCTCACGCGCTCTGCTGCATGAAAAAGCGCTGGCCGGCCGCGCGGCTTCGGCGCTGCAGCGTTTTATTGAGCTGGTGGACTCGCTGGCGCAGGAAACGACAGAGTTGCCTTTACATGTGCAAACTGACCGGGTAATCAAAGATTCCGGTCTGTGGCTGATGTACGAGCAGGAGAAAGGTGAAAAGGGCCAGGCCCGCGTCGAGAACCTTGAGGAACTGGTCAACGCCACCCGACAGTACAGCTACCAGGACGAGGATGAAGACCTGATGCCGCTTCAGGCCTTCCTGTCCCATGCTGCGCTTGAGGCAGGCGAAGGGCAGGCGGATAAATGGCAGGATGCGGTACAGCTGATGACGATGCATGCGGCCAAAGGGCTGGAGTTTATGCAGGTGTTTATCGTCGGGATGGAAGAGGGCATGTTCCCCAGTCAGATGTCGCTGGATGAAGGCGGAAGGCTGGAAGAAGAGCGCCGTCTGGCCTACGTTGGCGTCACCCGTGCGATGCAGAAGCTGACTCTGACCTATGCGGAAACACGTCGCCTGTATGGCAAGGAAGTCTATCATCGTCCTTCACGCTTTGTCGGTGAGCTGCCGGAAGAGTGCGTGGAGGAAGTCCGCCTGCGTGCCAGCGTCAGTCGCCCGGTAAGTCATCAGCGAATGGGCACCCCGGTGGCGAAAAATGACAGCGGTTTTACTCTTGGGCAGCGCGTGCGCCACGCCAAATTTGGTGAGGGGACGATTGTTAATCTGGAGGGCAGCGGTGAACACAGCCGCCTGCAGGTGGCTTTCCAGGGGCAGGGAATCAAATGGCTGGTCGCCGCGTACGCCAGGCTGGAAGCGCTGTGATGAGTGGTGGGCCCGCTTGACGCCTTTTTCGTCTCAGCGTAACATGCGCCCACCATTACCCTGAGAGGACATTCGCCTTGGACACACCCAGTAGATACTGGCTCACTGACCTGCACACCAGGTACAACTCCTAAGGCTATCCTCTTTTGCCGATAGCCTTCGTGGTTGTTGGCGACCGCATTTCCCGTCGCTCTGAGTCAGTACTGTTCACTGACTGAAACGCATGTTTCCCGTGTTCAAGCGCTCTGTCCCACTAGTCACTGCGAATTGGGAGTATTGCTATGCTGAGCGCATTTAAACTGGACCAGAGCCGTCTGACCCGTCTTGAGCTGGATGATGCCAGCGAAGAGCTGACCGGCTCCGTCTGGGTTGATCTGATCGAGCCGGAAGAAGCCGAGCGAGATCGCGTCCAGACCGAGCTGGGCCAGAGCCTGGCCACCCGTCCTGAACTGGAAGACATCGAGGCATCTGCCCGTTTCTTTGAAGATGAAGATGGCCTGCACATCCACTCCTTCTTTTTCTTTGAAGATGCTGAGGATCACGCCGGTAACTCAACGGTGGCGTTTACCATCCGCGAAGGGCGTTTATACACCCTGCGCGAGCGCGAGCTGCCTGCTTTCCGCCTCTACCGTATGCGCGCGCGCAACCAGGTACTGACGGACGGTAACGCCTACGAGCTACTGCTGGATCTGTTTGAAACTAAAATCGAACAGCTGGCCGATGAGATCGAAAATATCTACAGCGATCTGGAAAAGCTCAGCCGCGTGATTATGGAAGGACAGCAGGGCGATGAGTTTGACGCCGCGCTGTCTACGCTGGCAGAGCTGGAGGATATCGGCTGGAAGGTGCGTCTGTGCCTGATGGATACCCAGCGCGCCCTGAACTTCCTGGTGCGTAAAGCGCGCCTGCCGGGTAACCAGCTGGAACAGGCACGTGAAATCCTGCGGGATATCGAATCCCTGCTGCCGCACAACGAATCACTGTTTCAGAAGGTTAACTTCCTGATGCAGGCGGCAATGGGTTTTATCAATATCGAGCAGAACCGCATTATCAAAATCTTCTCGGTGGTATCGGTGGTCTTCCTGCCGCCAACGCTGGTGGCGTCCAGCTACGGGATGAACTTTGAGTTTATGCCTGAACTGCGCTGGAGCTTCGGTTATCCGGGCGCTATCACCCTGATGATCCTCGCCGGCCTGGCTCCTTACGCCTACTTCAAACGTAAAAACTGGCTCTGACAGCCCTCTACCCGGCCTCATGCCCGAGGCCGGGTGGGACTTAACCCTCTCAAAATGTTTCTCGATCTGGCACTACGCCCGTGCGGCGGGTAATCTGTCAGCTCTTATTTCAGCTGAGATCTCTTCACGTTATGGAACGGTTATCCCTGCGATGCCAGTGGGCGCTGCTGCTCGGTATATCGCTGCTGTTGGGGTCTGTCCTGCAGGTTTTTCATGTGCCGGCTGCGCTGCTGCTGGGTCCGATGATTGTCGGCGTGGTGATGGGGCTGAGTGGTGCGCAGATCCGCATCAGTAAACGGCTCTTCGTGCTGTGCCAGGCCGTACTGGGTTGCATGATAGCCCAGAGCCTCTCGCCCTCTATTCTTCACCCGCTGCTGGCCGACTGGCCTGTCGTACTGGCCGTACTGCTGCTGACGCTGGCGGCGAGCGGTTTGTCCGGCTATTTACTGGTTCGCTTCAGCGATCTGCCCGGCCCGACCGGTGCGTGGGGATCTTCCCCCGGGGGCGCATCTGCCATGGTGGCGATGGCCGGCGATTTCGGTGCGGATACCCGGCTGGTGGCCTTTATGCAGTATCTGCGGGTGCTGTTTGTTGCTGCTGCCGCTGCGATTGTGGCGCGTATCAGCCTGGGTGACAGCCCACAGTCCGCCGGGCTGGAGTGGTTTCCGCCGCTGAGCACGGGCTTTGTCGCCACGCTGGTGGTTATCGTGTTCGGGGCCGTACTCGGTCAGAAATTCCGTATTCCCTCCGGTGCGTTGCTGCTGCCCGCACTGATCGGGGCCACCCTGCATTCCAGCGGTACGATAACGCTACAGGTGCCGGAATGGCTGCTGGCGCTGGCCTATGCGCTGATTGGCTGGACGGTAGGCCTGCGCTTCACCCGGCCGGTCTTTTTGCTGGCGTTGCGTACCCTACCGCAAATGGTGGCGTCGATTATTGGACTGATGCTGCTGTGCGGCGCGATGGCGTGGATGCTGACCCGGGTTTTGCATGTTGACATGCTGACGGCGTATCTGGCGACCAGCCCGGGTGGGCTGGACACCGTCGCGATTATTGCTGCCGGTAGCCGGGTCGACCTGGCCTTTGTCATGGCCATGCAGACACTACGCCTGTTCTCGATCCTGCTTACCGGCCCGGCAATAGCCAGATTTCTTTCACGCTATGCGCGACGCTGAACGGCGCAGCGTCCAGAGTGCGTCTGCGATAAATAAGGCGAGCGCCGCCCAGATAAAGCCAAAGGTAACGGCTTTATCGGCCGTCATCTGTTCACCGTAGAACAGTACGGCCAGCAGGAACATCAGCGTCGGGCCAAGATACTGGAAGAATCCCACGGTGGAGAGACGCAGACGTGTGCAGGCGGCGGTAAACAGCATCAGCGGGATCGTCGTGATAATCCCGGCGGCGGCCAGCAGCACATTCAGGCTCGCTGCATTGTTGCCGAGGTGGCTGGTGGGGCTGTCGACAATGCCGAATAAATAGACGGCAGCGGGCACCAGCAGCCAGCTGGTTTCAACCAGCATCCCGGTTTGCGCATCGACAGCAATTTTCTTACGCAGCAGCCCATACAGTGAGAACGTTGTCGCCAGTCCGAGGGCGATAACCGGCACTGAACCAAACTTCCACAGCTGTACCAGCACGCCGCAGGCAGCCAGCGCAACGGCCAGCCACTGTAAGCGGCGAAAGCGCTCGCCGAGAAACAGCATGCCGACCAGCACGTTCAGCAGCGGGTTAATGAAATACCCCAGGCTTGCCTCCAGCATATGGTGATTATTCACCGCCCAGATATACAGCAGCCAGTTGCTGCAGATAACCACGGCGGAAACGGCCAGCAGCAGCACCTTTTTCGGCTGGGCGGTAATGGCCCGGATATTGCGCCAGCTGCGGCTGACGCTGATTAATATCAGCATAAAGAAGAAGGACCAGATGACCCGGTGAGTCATGATCTCCCCGGCTGGCACCTGCTGGATCAGTTTGAAATAGACCGGAGCCACGCCCCAGATAAAGTACGCCCCCAGGGCAAAAAGCACGCCCTGACGTGTTTGTTGTGGATTCATTTCTTAACCAATCATATAGGTAGCGGTAGCGCTGGCAATGTGTACACCGGCATCATTATGGAGTTCAACGCGGGCAACGGACACCTTATTGCCGCCGCGCAGCAGGCTGCTACTGGCGACAAAACGCTCGCCGCGCCCCGGACGCAGGTAGTCGACGCGCAGGTCGATTGTGCCCATGCGGGACAGGCGCTGGCGGAGCTCCTCTTCGGTAATGCTTTGCTGACGGGTTAGCGCGCTGCTGACGCAGACCAGACCCGCCGCCACGTCCAGCACCGAGGCTATGACCCCACCGTGCAGAATTTTCTGCGCATAGTTACCGACCAGCATGGTTTGATTCTTCAGGCTCAGCTGAGCGAAGTCCGGTTCAAGGCGATCCAGCTCCAGGCCGAGCGAGCGGTTGAAGGGCATATCGTAAACAAAAATTTCGCCAATCAGCCGACGTGCCGCCGCCTGATCCAAAGGTAACGCTGACATTATTGTGATCCTGTGAAGCCGGGAAAAAGTAAATCAAAGGTTAACGAGGTGAGTATCTTATGCTTCGTTGGCAGTGCTTTCCACTTTCAGAAAACAGCACTAAAGCGGGCAGCACTTTATGTGTAGAATGGCGTGCTTTTATCTTCATATCCGCCGCCTACCGGGAGTAAATTATGGCTCTGCTGAAAGGACTGCTGACGACAGCACTCCTGGTTCCGACAATTGTACTGGCACAGGAAGCGACGCTCAGGGAAGTTCATGACCGCCCTGCCGTTCCCGGTAGCATTATTGCTAACCTGCTGGAAAAACACGATAACCCTTTTGTTCTCTATCCTTACGAGAGCAACTATCTGCTTTATACCTACACCAGTAATATTAACCGGGAAGCGATTGAGTCCTACAACTGGGGTAATGAAGCCAAGCACGATGAGGTGAAGTTTCAGCTGAGCCTGGCCTTCCCGCTGTGGCGCGGTATTCTGGGTGATAATTCCGTGCTGGCCGCGTCCTACACTCAGCGCTCCTGGTGGCAGCTTTCTAACCGCGGGGCGGGGGCGTCATCACCGTTCCGTGAAACCAACTATGAGCCGCAGATTTTCCTCGGCTGGGCAACCGACTACAGCCTGGGCGGCTGGACGCTGAGGGATGTTGAGACCGGTCTGAACCATCAGTCAAACGGGCGTTCCGATCCGACCTCACGCAGCTGGAACCGGGTTTATGCCAGACTGATGGCGCAAAATGGCAACTGGCTGGTGGAAGTGAAGCCCTGGTACCGACTGCCGGAAAGCGAAAGCAACGACGATAACCCGGATATCACCAAGTACATGGGCTACTACCGTTTGACGCTGGGTTACCAGATGGGCGACAGCATTTTCAGTGTGAAAAGCAACTACAACTGGAACAGCGGCTATGGCGGTGCGGAGCTGGGCTGGAGCTATCCGATGACTGAACACGTGCGCTTTTATACCCAGGTATTTAGCGGCTACGGTGAATCACTGATCGATTATAACCATCGGCAGACTCGCGTTGGCGTAGGCGTTACCCTCAACGATCTGTTCTGATTCACTCTTCGCCGGGTAAACCCACCCGGCGATTGCCACCCGCTAAACGGTGGCTTAAACCTCATCAACCGACCGGCGGCATCCAACGATGTTCCGTATTGCAGCGCGTTTCGCAGAGGCCGTAGCCGTTCAACATTCGTGCAGCAAAACGGCGCGAACCGCTTAGCAAATCAGCAAAATGCTCGTGATAATCCAGATCTTGCTCCGGACATGGGGTATTATCCCTCGCTGTAGTTGAGTCATGCTCAACCGTCGGTTCCGGCATCACCATCGGGCAGGCAGTGCCCGGTAGCGCTTCACACCACTTCAGATTGGGGACAATGTGTCTACGGCAGCAGTAATCAATAATGAGACGCTGGCAGAGCAGGTACTTCGCGATACCTTCGGCTATCAGCAGTTTCGTCCGGGACAGCAGACGATTATTCAGGCATCGCTCGACGGACGTGACTGTCTGGTTGTCATGCCGACTGGCGGCGGTAAATCGCTTTGTTATCAAATTCCTGCGCTGGTACGCGACGGGTTAACGCTGGTTGTTTCACCGCTGATTTCACTGATGAAAGATCAGGTCGATCAACTGTTGGCAAACGGCGTATCTGCGGCCTGCCTGAATTCCACGCAGAGCCGCGAGCAGCAGCAGGAAGTGATAGCGGGCTGTCGTACCGGTAAAGTACGCATGCTGTATATCGCCCCTGAGCGGCTGATGATGGATAATTTCCTCGATCAGCTGACGCACTGGAATCCGGCGATGCTGGCGGTGGACGAAGCACACTGTATTTCACAATGGGGGCATGATTTCCGTCCCGAATACGGTGCGCTCGGGCAGCTCAGACAGCGGCTCCCGAATGTGCCGGTCATGGCCCTGACCGCCACCGCGGATGAAACCACGCGTAACGATATCGTTCGGCTGCTGCAGCTCAACGATCCGCTGATCCAGATCAGCAGCTTTGACCGCCCGAATATTCGCTACACGCTGGTGGAAAAATTTAAACCTACCGAGCAGCTGCTGCGCTACGTGCAGGACCAGCGCGGAACGTGCGGCATTATTTACTGCAACAGCCGCGCGAAGGTGGAAGATACCGCTGCCCGTTTGCAAAGCCGTGGACTCAGCGTGGGGGCTTATCATGCCGGGATGGACAATGCCCACCGCGCGCATGTGCAGGAAGCTTTCCAGCGTGATGATTTGCAGATCGTGGTGGCCACCGTGGCGTTCGGCATGGGGATCAACAAGCCCAACGTGCGTTTCGTGGTGCATTTCGATATCCCTCGCAATATTGAATCCTACTATCAGGAAACCGGTCGTGCCGGTCGTGACGGCCTGCCGGCGGAAGCGCTGCTGCTTTACGACCCGGCGGATATGGCCTGGTTGCGGCGCTGCCTGGAAGAAAAAGCGCCGGGGCAGCTACAGGATATTGAGCGCCACAAGCTCAACGCCATGGGCGCATTTGCCGAAGCGCAAACCTGCCGTCGTCTGGTACTGCTGAACTACTTTGGAGAAGGGCGGCAGCAGGCCTGCGGAAACTGTGATATTTGCCTCGATCCGCCGCGCCGCTATGATGGCCTGGTAGAGGCGCAGAAGGCGCTTTCCTGTATTTACCGCGTCGGTCAGCGTTTCGGCATGGGATATATTGTCGAGATCCTGCGCGGGGCGAATAATCAGCGCATTCGCGATATGCAGCATGACAAGCTGCCGGTATACGGCATTGGTCGCGAACAGACCAACGAACACTGGACCAGCGTACTGCGTCAGCTGATCCACCTTGGGCTGGTTACTCAGAACATCGCGATGTATTCGGCGCTCCAGCTGACGGAAGCGGCTCGGCCGATTCTGCGCGGTGAATCGCCGCTGATGCTGGCAGTTCCGCGCCTGGTGACGGCGAAACCGCGCAGCAGCAGCCAGAAATCATGGGGCGGAAATTACGATCGTAAGCTGTTTGGCAAACTGCGGAAGCTGCGCAAAGCGATTGCCGATGAGGACAACATTCCCCCTTACGTGGTGTTCAGCGATGCGTCGCTGATTGAAATGTCCGAGCAGATGCCATTGACGGCCTCAGAGATGCTGAGCATCAACGGTGTTGGTCATAAGAAGCTGGAACGCTTTGGCAGGCCTTTCCTGTTGATGATTAAGGATCACGTCGACGGCGTGGATGACGATTAATCATCGCGTTAAACGGGCCGGGAAACCGGCCCTTGCTCGTTCAATCAGGCGATACGCCGCGCCGATGCCAGCAGTGCACCCACAGCCATAAACAGCCCACCAAAAATTCGGTTCAGCAGCTTCATCTGCTGCGGGCCTTTAATCCAGACGGCAATACGTGTGGCCAGCGTGGCGTAACCAATCATCACAATGATATCGACCACCACCGTCGTGACACCCAGTACCAGGTACTGCATCGCCTGAGGCTGATGCGGGATGATGAACTGCGGGAACAGCGCCGCAAGAAATACGATGCTTTTTGGGTTAGTCAGGTTAACCAGAACGGCGCGCTGGAACAGTTTACGCCGCGGCATTGCCTTCGCGACGGCATTCAGATCGATTGCCCCAGCCGAGCGCCACTGCTGGATGCCCAGCCAGACCAGGTAGGCAGCACCCGCCCACTTGAGGACTTCAAATGCCAGTAGCGACTGTGAAAACAGTGCGCCCAGCCCAATACCGACCAGAATAATATGCAGTGACAGCCCGACCTGAAGCCCGGTGATGGACGCTGCGGCCCCGCGGTAGCCGTGGCTGATACCGGTGCTCATGGTGTTGATTGCACCCGAGCCCGGCGAAAGGCTCAAAATGCAGGTTGTCAAAAGGTAAGTCAGCCACCATTCGATGGTCATGGGTAAAGCTCCCGAAAAACGCTCAATTGTGACACAATACGTGATTGTTGAACGTTGTGCTATGGGTAACAATGGCCTCGCCGAATGGTAAAACACCTTCATGGAAAAAGTCTGATGGAGCATCGTAAAGCAAGCTGGTTGACGCGTGAGCAATCCTTTGCGGCCTTTGCTACCGGTCCGCTGATGAGGTTCTGGCAGCAGCGTGAAGAGGATGAATTCGCCGGTGTCGGCAACGTGCCCATTCGCTATGCCCGCTTCATCTCCCCGCAACATGACAAAGTTATTTTGCTCTGTCCCGGCCGCATTGAAAGCTATGTGAAATATCCGGAGCTGGCCTACGATTTGTTTCACTGCGGCTACGATGTGATCGTTGTCGATCATCGCGGGCAGGGACGATCGGGCCGCCTGTTACAGGATTCGCATCGTGGGCACGTGGCGGCCTTTGAGGATTACGTCGACGATCTGGAAACGCTGTATTTAAAAGAGATCGCTGCACGTCATTATCGCCACCGTTACGCCCTGGCTCACTCTATGGGCGGTGCCATTCTCACGCTGATGCTGGCGCGCCAGCCTGAGGCATTTGATGCGGCAGCATTAACCGCACCGATGTTCGGTATTACGCTGCCGATGCCGCAGTGGATGGCCCACCGTATCCTGGACTGGACGGAAAAGCGCCCGACGGTAAGTGAAGGCTATGCTATCGGCACCGGGAAATGGCGTCCGCGTCCGTTTGCTCTCAACCATCTGACCCATAGCCGCGAGCGATATCGTCGTAATCTGCGCTTTTATGCTGACGATCCCGGGCTTCGCGTGGGTGGGCCAACCTACCATTGGGTGAGAGAGGGGGTGTTGGCGGGTCGGATGATCCTGCAGCAGGCGCCTCGTATCTCCACGCCGCTGCTGCTGCTTCAGGCGGCAGAAGACAAGGTGGTGGATAACCAGGCGCAGGACAATTTTTGCCGGGCAATGGTCGCAGCCGGGCAACCCTGTGAAGGGAGAGCGCCTCAGGTTATTGCAGGCGCCCGCCACGAAATTTTGTTTGAGAAAGACAGTATGCGGGCTGAGGCGCTGGAGACGATTATGGCATTTTTCTCGCGCTATTCCTGATGGCCCGCTGCGCGAGGTTTACATTACCTGATGGGCTCTGCCCGCCAAATGATATTAACCAGAGGTTTTATGTATCGTATTGTTGCTTCAGATCTGGATGGCACGCTGTTATCTCCCGATCATACGCTTTCCCCTTATGCCCGCGAAACACTGCAGTTACTGGTTCGTAAGGGGATCCATTTTATCTTTGCCACCGGCCGCCACTACATTGACGTCGCGCAGATGCGTGACAGCCTTGGCATTGATGCCTTTATGATTACCTCTAATGGCGCACGTGTGCATAACACCGCGGGTGAACTGGTTTTCAGCCATAACCTTGATGAAGACATCGCCAGAGAACTGTTTGCTTTGCAGCACAGTAACCCCGACATCTATACCAACATTTATCGTGATGAAGAGTGGTTTTTGAACCGCCATCGTCCCGATGAGATGGATTTTTTCCGCGAGTCAGATTTCAACTATCAGATTTACCAGCCCGGCGAACTGCCGACGGACGGCATCAGCAAAGTGTTCTTCACCTGTAGCGATCCTGACCTCCTGGTTCCTCTGGAGCTGGCGCTGATTGCGCGGTGGGGAGACAGGGTTAACGTCAGCTTCTCGCTGCCGACCTGCCTGGAGGTAATGGCCGGGGGGGTCTCTAAAGGCCATGCGCTGGATGCCGTATCACAGTCCCTCGGGTCATCTTTAAAGGAGTGCATCGCATTCGGTGACGGGATGAATGATAAGGAAATGCTGAGTATGGCCGGAAAAGGCTGCATCATGGATAACGCTCATCAGCGTCTGAAAGATTTGCTGCCGGAGCTGGAAGTCATTGGATCTAATGCCGATCAGGCCGTACCGAAAACATTGCGTATGCTGTTTGGTGTGTAATTTTTCAGTGTAGTAAAACGTACTCGACCGACTGTAAATTGATATCCTCAACAGGAGATAGTTTCTATTTCCTGTTTTTTTTCGTCGATTTTTTATGCTAATGATTGATCGACGAAGCAGGATACCTTTAGCAAGATTTACCGAAGAGATTATTCAATTTATACAATGATTAATTAATCACTCAGCCTGGTCTACGCATTAAAATGATGCTGTGGGGTGAAATTGTATCATTATGTTTTGAATGAAAGGTTTTGTTTTATTTAACCTTCGAGTAGATATAAAAATTGAAAACCAATTAATAAAGTAATGACAATGTGGTTTTTCGATGGGAGATAATTCTGTTTTAGGGTGATTTTTGGTTTATGGTTTTAAAGTTATTACTTAGTAGAGGAGTGAGTGGTGTTTTAATGTGAATTTTTTAAGCTGTGTCTTTTAATCTTTTCAACCACTACCCCTTACTGTAATAATTACCGTACTAAAACCACCATGGGTAATCTAATGACAGAAAAGCTATGGTGAGTTCATCACGATTGTCATTCGAAGTTTCATGGTGACTGTATGAGTACATTTTATTAATAAGCCAACAACTTTATTTGATCAAGTCAAATTTGAATGTCTGCAGTGGGTAGGTGTTTATTTTCTAAGTGATGGCCGTTAGTCGCGCGATCTGAATTCAAAAAAAACTTGTTAAAGCACAGGCCGTATCTGTGAATTGTCATAATTAAGTCGTTTGGGAATCCTTGTTTAGCAAGGAGTGCACGGGTTTGGAAAACAAGCTGGTTGTAATTTTTTTCTTTTGATGTCGTGCTATTTCTTCCCCAGATGTTCTGGATGATTTTTTCTTTTTCAATAATTTCATTCATCAGGCAAAGAATGAGTATTCTTTGGTTTTTGCTAACCTTTGCCATGATGTTGCTGCCCTTTATAGACAGATACTTTTCTTTTAAAAGGAGTTTTTCATTTTCATATTTTACTGATTTAGGTTCTATCGTATTCATTTTTATACACTCTCCGTTATTTCAAATATTTGAATGTGGTGCACAGGTTATGTTTGGGGAAATAAAATCAAGACAGCCGTGCTTTTAGCGATAATTGTATTGTTTGAAATAACTTAATGGCAATATATATTGTATTAACGTCCGGTTATAGATTTTTATTCTGTTATGTGTTTGTTTGTTAGTTTTAAATCTCGACTATAAGGAGACTGGCGTATTGAACATCCAGAAGAAAGGTAGGGTGCTTTTCCATTGGGATATCTTAGTCAGCTTATTATTCATTAACTAAATCTGGCGGTGAACGTCTGCGCCAAAAATTCACCAGGGTGGTAGGTAGTTAAAAAGTCAGGTAGCTTCGTGAATTACTTAATAAATGGTATTTTAAAATATAACACCTGTGATGGGACGTTATATTTAACCGACGGCAGTATTGATATGCTTTCACTAAGCAGGATTTCTAATGAGTTATTGTGCCTGCTGGTGGAAAATAATGGGCGTCCATTAAGTAGAGACGATGTTTTGAATGAGTTATGGGGGCGGAGAGGATTGTCCTCATCCAGTAATAATCTTAATAATTATGTTTCAATGCTTCGGAAAACGCTGGCGAGCCTGGGGGTCGTCGATATAATCACAACGATTCCACGATATGGTTTTATATTCAGTGCGGAAGTGAGTGAGGTTGCTGATGGAGGTGAAAGCGACGCGGTTAGTGAAGTCGTTAGCGGTTACAGTTTAAAAAAACCGAAAAAATACAATCAGCTACATGGCTCTGCCACGTCGAAAATGTTTTTCTTTATCAATTACAAATTAAATTTAACCTCAATAATTACTTTGATGTGTTTTGTTTTTTTTGTTTTCTTTATTTGGAGGCAGAGCGAAAGGTGGCATCATTACAGTTTTGAGGTAAGTCAGTGTAGGATTCATTTGTTGGCGCGCGCGGGGGGTGAAAAAAATTCGGGAGAAATGCATGGGTCGATCAGAAATTACGTGACTCAATATAAATTTAATTGTGGTCGTAAAGCAGATGTTTTTTATTGGCCCGAGCAGGAGGGGGGGCCAGATGTGACGGGGAGCAGTGAGGTTTTAGCGTATTGCGGAGAGAGCACTGGCGCAGTATGTATTAATTACGGCCTGTTCAAACGTGAGAAATGAACTAATGTCTTTTATCAGACAGCGTTACCCGGTCTGGACGGTAGTGATTTTTCTCTCGCTGTGTATTCTGTGGTTCGATCATACCGATCAACGGCGAGGCTTCACCTGCCGCGCGCAGCTTGGCATCAACCCACCTTTCAGCCAGTGTGGAACCCGAAATCTTCTCGACTTCTTTATGGCGATGAACGGCAACGGTGAGGGATACCTGTTACTGTCTGGAAGGCTGGGATGCGGGGAAGAGGCGGAGGTCGTTAATGACATCCTTGATTTTCAATACGAGAAAAAAGGGGGGAATTATGCGCTACACCTTCGAAAACAAAACGCCGTGATTAACAGGTTGCTTCCGCAGTTCAGGGAGAAAGACTTAATCATTGAGATTAAACAACTGGATCAGCGCAGATATCTTCTTTCTTCTAATAATCGTGCGTTGCTGGTGTGTCAGCCGCAATGAAGGGAGATGAAGTAGCGGGAGTTATAATGTGTACTCCCGCTACTCACTATCTGATTATTGAGCCTTAAGCTGCTGCTTATGCTTCTTCTCACTCATCATGGTCATGGCAAGAAGGATTACCGCCAGAACGCATCCGCCGATCATCACCATAAAGCCACCGTCCCAACCAAAGTAGTCAACGGTGTATCCCACGATAGCGCTGGCAGCAACAGAGCCACCCAGATAGCCAAACAGCCCGGTAAAGCCTGCGGCAGTACCCGCCGCTTTTTTCGGTGCCAGTTCAAGGGCATGCAGACCGATCAGCATCACAGGACCGTAAATCAGGAAGCCAATGACCATCATGCAGGCCATATCCACGCCGGGATTCCCTGCGGGGTTCATCCAGTAAACAATCGTCGCGATGGTCACAAGCGTCATAAAGAAGACGCCGGTAGCGCCACGGTTACCTTTGAACACTTTATCTGACATCCAGCCGCACAGCAGGGTGCCTGGAATACCCGCATACTCATAGAAGAAATACGCCCACGAGGATTTATCCAGCGTAAAGTGTTTCACTTCTTTCAGATAGGTAGGTGACCAGTCAAGAACCCCGTAACGCAGCAAATAGACAAACACGTTTGCCAGAGCGATGTACCACAGCAGTTTGTTCGGCAGAATGTACTGCATGAAAATCTGTTTTGCGGTCAGCTCTTCTTCATGCTTTTCATCATAGTCCGGTGGATAGTCATTTTTGTATTCTTCAATCGGAGGCAGACCACAGGACTGCGGTGTATCGCGCATCAGAGCAAACGCAATAATCGCAATCAGGATCGCGCCGAAGGCCGGCATATAAAGTGCGGCTTTCCAGTCATTAAACCAGGCCATGCCCAACAGGAACAGCAGCGGAGGAATACCACCACCCACATTATGTGCGCAGTTCCAGACGGAAACGATGCCACCTCGTTCTTTCTGCGACCACCAGTGCACCATTGTACGGCCACACGGAGGCCATCCCATACCCTGGAACCAGCCGCACAGGAACAGCAGAACGAACATCACCATGATGCTTGACGTTGCCCAGGGGACAAATCCCATAAACAACATCACCAAGGCGGCAAGAATCAGCCCGGCAGGCAGAAATACGCGTGGATTTGAGCGGTCGGAAATCGAACCCATAATAAATTTCGAAAAACCGTAGGCGATGGAGATACCTGACAGGGCAAATCCTAAATCACCACGCGAAAAACCCTGCTCGACAAGGTAGGGCATCGCCAGCGCGAAGTTTTTACGCACCAGATAGTAGGCGGCGTAACCGAAGAAAATCCCCAGAAAGATCTGCCAGCGGAGCTTACGGTACAGCGGGTCAACGCGGCTGGCATCAACGCGTGGCTGATGTGCTGCGGGTTTGAAAATACTTAACATCATGGCCCCCATGGCTCAAGTAACGATGTTCACGCCTGGCTATGTTGAAAAGTCAGCAATCTTTCATTAGAAAAATGTTCCTTTTCGAAAGCATTATGGCGATATTCGAAAAAATCTTGGTAACTAGGGGCGCGAATGTTACATTTTTATGACGAAATGGCTATATCTGCATCATTAAATGCAGTGATATTTTCGGATGTGAACTTTATTTTGTGACCAGCGTCACGCTGGTGAGGCCGTATCCGTTAGAATTCACGAATGCTGGACGTGTATACGCTGAATGAAAACGTATTTCTCAGCAAAATTTTATCCATGATAAAAAAGCGGGATTACAGCAGTGTCTGTAACGCGGCTAGGAAAGGGGAACACCCGATCGTGCTGCTATCATCGAAATTTATGACAATACTCGCGTCGCCGATGTGAATGACGTTGACGGGACGATCATCCGACAGATACTGGAGTTTTCAGGAAAGTTGAGGGGATCATAATTTAATAATTTTAATAAATTAACGCCTGAGACAGACGTTAATCGATTGAATTAAATTAAATATTTATTTTTTAGCCGGACGTATTTTCATCGCGAGGCCTTTCAGAAAATTGCGCAGGATCTGATCGCCACATTCGCGATAGTTTTTGTGACCCGGCTTGCGGAAGATGGCGCCAATTTCGGATTGTCCTACCGCAAAATCGGCGCTTTTCAGCAGTTCAATAATATCGGTTGTTTTTAAATCGAAGGCCACGCGCAGCTTTTTCATGATGATATTGTTGGTCATCTTGCGCTCAATTGAAGGTACCGGCGCTTCTTCACTTTTTCCACGGCGTTCAAAAATCAGACCGTTAAGAAAATAACCCATAACGACATCCGGGCAAGGGCGGTAACCTGGCTCATCTTCTTTTTTCAGGAAGCTGTGCACTTCGGCTTCGGCTACTTCGCTCTCTGCCAGCGCCAGAATGCTCACCACTTTTGCATCGCTCAGATCCAGCATGTAACGCACGCTGCGCAGGACATCATTATTCGTCATAAACACTCTCTTAATTGAAACTATTGCAGTGAGCGCATTATAGAGCCAATTGAGCGGTTAAACAGGAAAAACCGCCGGTCTTCGCCGGCGAAATGCGTCAGGGATGGGTAAATGATGTCGGCAAGGGTGTTCCAGGACGTGAGGCATCCCGGACCCGGGGCAAATGATCGCAGGCGTGCTGCCGTGCGGAACGAATAAAGGCTTCCACGACCGGCTGACGTTGTTCTCCTTCACGTACCGCGGCGTAAAGCCTGCTCCACAGACCTTCACCGAGCGTTTTGGTGACGATCAGGCCCTGATGTTCAAAACTCTCCACCACCCAGTGTGGCAGGGCAGCAATGCCCATCTGTGCGGAAACCATCTGAATTAACAGCAGGGTGTTATCCACGCTTTTCAGCGCCGGGCTGACGCCCGCGGGCTGCAGGAAATGGCGCCAGATATCAAGACGCTGGCGCTGTACCGGATAAATGAGCAGCACTTCACTGGCCAGATCTTCCGGCGAAATATGGTCCACGCTGGCCAGAGGGTGGTCAGGGGCCACCACCAGTCGTACCTCGAAATCAAACATGGGTGAATAGAAGAGGCCGCTGCGCGGCAGAATATCAGAGGTCAGCACGATATCCAGTTCGCCCTGCTGAAGAGCGGGCTGCGGGTCAAACGTCACGCCGGATTTAAAGTCCATCACCACCTGCGGCCAGCTCTTACGGAAATTATTCAGCGCCGGAGTCAGCCACTGAATACAGCTGTGGCATTCAATAGCGATTCTCAACGTGGTCTGGTGCGGCTCATGGCAGGCCTGCAGCGCCTGCTGAATTTGTGGCAGCACCTGCTCGGCCAGCTGCAGCAGAATATCCCCCTGTGGCGTAAAGCGCAGCGGCTGGCTTTTCCGCACAAACAAACGGAAGCCCAGCCGCTGTTCCAGATCGCTGAACTGATGGGATAACGCCGACTGCGTTTGATGAAGCTGGGCGGCCGCGGCGGCCAGCGAACCTGAGTTTCGCAGAGCCTGCAGCGTTCGCAGGTGTTTAAGTTCGATCATGAGAGTCCTTCACATCGACGGTGAACATATTGCGCTTGTGGATAATACAGTACCTGCGGATTATAGCGGTGTAAACATCTGGACGTCCAAATGATAACACCTAAATAAACAGGATACGAATCATGACTATTCAGAACCATACTTTAGGATTTCCCCGCATCGGGCTGCGTCGCGAACTGAAAAAGGCACAGGAAAGCTACTGGGCTGGCAACAGTACGCAGGAAGAACTGCTGGCCACCGGCCGCGAACTGCGCGCCCGCCACTGGCAGCAGCAGAAAGATGCCGGGGTGGATCTGCTGCCGGTGGGCGACTTCGCCTGGTACGATCACGTACTGACGACCAGCCTGTTACTGGGCAACGTCCCTGCTCGCCATCAGAATAAAGACGGCTCTGTAGATCTTGATACCCTGTTCCGGCTTGGCCGGGGCCGCGCGCCGACCGGGGAGCCCGCGGCTGCGGCGGAAATGACCAAATGGTTTAATACCAACTATCACTACATGGTGCCGGAGTTTGTAAAAGGGCAGCAGTTCAAACTGACCTGGACCCAGCTGCTGGATGAAGTGGATGAAGCGCTGGCCCTGGGGCATAAAATCAAACCCGTGCTGCTGGGCCCGGTAACTTATCTGTGGCTGGGGAAGGTGAAGGGTGAGCCGTTCGACCGCCTGACGCTACTGAACGATATTCTGCCGGTGTATCAGCAGGTTCTCGCCGAGCTGGCGAAGCGGGATATTGAGTGGGTGCAGATTGATGAGCCCGCACTGGCTCTGGAGCTGACCCCTGAATGGCTGGCGGCATTTAAACCGGCGTATGACGCGTTGCAGGGACACACCAGGCTGCTGTTAACGACCTATTTTGACAGCATCAGCCAGAACCTGAAGACGATTACCGCGCTGCCGGTTCAGGGGCTGCACGTGGATCTGGTTCATGGAAAAGATGATATCAACGTACTGAATGACACATTACCGGCTAACTGGCTGCTGTCAGTTGGGGTCATTAACGGGCGTAACGTCTGGCGTGCCGATCTCAGCACCTGGTTTGAGCGCCTGCAACCGCTGAGGGCTAAACGCAGGCAGCTGTGGATTGGGTCATCCTGTTCGCTCCTGCACAGCCCCATCGATTTGAGCGTGGAAACCCGTCTGGATGAAGAAGTAAAAAGCTGGTTCGCTTTTGCGCTGCAGAAATGTACTGAGCTTTCGCTGTTGAGCCGCGCCCTGAACAACAACGACGCTGCCTCACTGCAGGCCTGGAGCGCCCCCGTCCAGGCTCGCAAAACATCAACCCGTGTGCACAACGCTGCAGTGGGGCAACGCCTGGCAGCGATCGCCGCCAAAGACAGCCAGCGTCAGAATGGCTATCAGGTTCGTGCCGAAGCCCAGCGCCAACGTTTTCAGCTGCCGGTATGGCCAACCACCACCATTGGTTCTTTCCCGCAGACTACCGAAATCCGCAGTCTGCGTCTGGACTTCAAGCAGGGACGCCTGGACGGTTCCCGTTATCGTACCGGCATCGCCGAACACATTAAGCAGGCAATCGTGGAACAGGAGCGTCTGGGCCTTGATGTACTGGTCCATGGTGAAGCCGAACGTAACGACATGGTGGAATACTTTGGCGAAAACCTCGACGGTTTTATCTTCACGCAAAACGGCTGGGTGCAGAGCTACGGCTCACGCTGTGTGAAGCCGCCGATCGTTATTGGTGACGTCAGCCGTCCGCAGGCGATCACGGTGGAGTGGGCGAAGTATGCCCAGTCGCTGACCGACAAGCCGGTAAAAGGCATGCTCACCGGCCCGGTAACTATCCTCTGCTGGTCATTCCCGCGTGAAGATGTCTCACGTGAAACCATTGCTAAGCAGATTGCACTGGCGCTGCGTGATGAAGTGGCGGATCTGGAAAAAGCGGGTATCGGTATTATTCAGATTGATGAGCCGGCCCTGCGTGAAGGTCTGCCGCTGCATAAGTCAGACTGGGCTGCCTATCTGGAATGGGCGGTGGATGCGTTTCGCCTGAATGCTGCCGTGGCGCGGGATGACACGCAGATCCACACTCATATGTGCTACTGCGAGTTCAATGACATTATGGATTCTATTGCGGCACTGGATGCGGATGTCATCACTATCGAAACCTCACGTTCCGATATGGAGCTGCTGGAGTCCTTTGAAGAGTTCGAATACCCCAATGAGATCGGCCCGGGCGTTTACGACATCCACTCGCCGAACGTACCGAGCGTTGAGTGGATGGAAGCTCTGCTGCTGAAAGCCGCGCAGCGTATTCCCTCCGAACGTCTGTGGGTCAATCCGGACTGCGGCCTGAAAACCCGCGGCTGGAGTGAAACCCGGCAGGCGCTGGAAAACATGGTAAAAGCGGCGCAGAACCTGCGTAAGGCAAAAGCGTAATTATCCGTTTGGTGTCATGGTGTTGTGTGCTGATGATTGGGGCGCTGCGCGCCCCGTTTTCTTAGGCTTTTGCCGCCACGCCATGCTGGGCAAACCACGCCAGCATGCGCTGCCAGCCGTCGGTAGCCGACTCTGCGTGATAGCTGGGTCGATAGTCGGCGTTGAACGCGTGACCGGCATCCGGATAGACGATAATCTCGGCATGAGCATTGGCCGCACGCAGCGCCTGGCGCATCGTCTCAACCGTATCTAACGGGATCCCATCATCTTTCGCACCGTAAAGGCCTAATACCGGAGCGTTCAGATCGACCGCAATGTCCACCGGCTGTTTTTGCTGCTTCATGGTTTTTTCACCGACCAGCTTGCCATACCATGCCACGGCGGCTTTCAGCTGAGGGTTGTGCGCGGCATAAAGCCAGGTAATGCGTCCGCCCCAGCAAAAACCGGTAATGGCCATATTGCGCATATCGCCGTCATGACGTGAGGCCCAGTTCGCCACGTGGTCAAGATCGGCCAGAACCTGACTGTCCGGCACTTTACTTACCAGTTCCTTTAATAATGTAGGGATATCGTTATAGTCTGCGGCATCACCCTGGCGGAAGTAGAGCTCGGGCGCGACGGCCAGATAGCCTTCACGAGCCAGGCGGCGGCAAACATCGCGAATATGTTCATGAACGCCGAAGATCTCCTGCACCACCAGTACGACGGGTAACGGCCCTGCCACATTGCGCGGCCTGGCGTGAAACGCGGGCATATTCTCTCCCTGAGTGGGGATCGAGGTTTCACCAGAAAGAATCTCTGCATCATCGGTAATAATAGTGGTGGCCGCGACAGGCTGGACTGCAGGTGCGAAGCTGTTATTGCTCAGTTTTTGAGTCGTGTTATCTTCGGTTTTCATTGTCCTCTCCATGCATGAACTAAGGCGATGGGCTAACTATAGCCAGGAAACGCTGGCACCCTCGCAGGGTACGGGCTATCTCTTTATCATCAGATAAACCCGATCTGCGGGATGGGTTGTAGCAAAAAAAGGCAACAGAACAATTATGTGTGATTTCGATCGCATTTTTTATTTTGTTTGATGTAAGTTTCATTTGGATAAGCGATTTTTATCACATAAAAGTGCGCCGCATTTGCTTACAGTAGCACTCAGTTAACTATCCCCCGTTTTTCGTGACAGGAGTTTGAAATGGCACAATCTGACGTTTTCCACCTTGGCTTAACGAAAGCCGATCTTCAGGGTGCCACGCTGGCGATCGTACCCGGCGACCCTGAGCGCGTGAAAAAAATTGCGGCTCTGATGGATAACCCGATCCATCTGGCTTCACACCGCGAATTCACCACCTGGCGCGCAGAACTCTCCGGCAAGCCGGTTATCGTTTGTTCGACCGGAATTGGTGGCCCGTCCACTTCGATTGCCGTGGAAGAGCTGGCGCAGCTAGGCGTTCGCACCTTCCTGCGCGTGGGAACCACCGGCGCGATTCAGCCCAATATCAACGTGGGCGATGTGCTGGTGACTACCGCTTCCGTGCGTCTTGACGGTGCCAGCTTGCATTTCGCTCCGCTGGAATACCCGGCCGTCGCTGATTTTGCCTGCACCACCGCGCTGGTTGCCGCCGCAGAAGCTGCCGGAGCCACAACGCATATCGGCGTAACGGCCTCGTCCGACACTTTCTACCCGGGCCAGGAGCGTTACGATACCTATTCCGGGCGCGTTGTCAGCCGTTTCCAGGGATCGATGAAAGAGTGGCAGCAGATGGGCGTGCTGAACTATGAAATGGAGTCGGCTACCCTGCTGACCATGTGTGCCAGCCAGGGGCTGCGCGCCGGCATGGTTGCCGGTGTGATCGTCAATCGGACCCAGCAGGAAATTCCGGACGCGGAAACCATGAAGCGTACCGAAAGCGACGCGGTGAAAATCGTCGTTGAGGCCGCTCGCCGCCTTCTGTAACCGTTAAAGAGTTGGGCTGCGGTCTCTGCCGCAGCCATGAAATTCCTGCAACAACACTCCCGCTTTTGCGAGCCGTTATCCCGTTCGGGTTTAAATCGGCCTGCAGCATTGAACATCTCGCTTTTTATCTGGACATTCATACAGTGTGCCTCTATTTTTCCCCTTAATGCGTTGATCAAAGGGGAAGCAGGGTGGATGCAACAATCAGTTACGTCGCAGGCATTGGCCTGGCAGGTATGCTGGCAGGGTGGTTATTTGCCTGGTTTCTTGGCCAGCAGCGGTTTGCCAAACAGGAAACCGAGCGACGTTTGCTGATGCAGGCTGCCGAGCAGAGCCAGGCTGAACGCCAGCGCCTGCAGCAGCAGCTGGACGAACAGGCTGGGGCGCAAAGGAAAAACGAGCAGGAGCTGCGTCAGCTGCACGGCAGCCTTGCCGCCGCGCAGGAAAAACTGCATCAGTTCGATCACTGGCGGGGTGAAGCCGAGCAGCTTACACGCGAGCTGCGCACGCAGCTTGAGGTTAACAGCGCGCAGGAAGCGGAACTGCGGGAGGTCACCATCCGCCTTGAGGAAACGCGTATGGCGGCGGAAGAAAAGCAGCGGCTGCTGGTGAACAGCGAACAGCGGCTCAACTCGCAGTTTGAAAACCTCGCCAATCGCATCTTTGAAAATAGCGGACGCCGCGTGGATGAGCAGAATCGTCAGAGCCTGCATGGCCTGATTACCCCACTGCGCGAACAGCTGGAAGGGTTTCGCCGTCAGGTGCAGGAAGGTTTTGGCCAGGAAGCACGCGAGCGCCATACGCTCTCCCATGAGATACGCAATCTGCAGCAGCTGAATGCCCGCATGGCACAGGAAGCCCTAAACCTGACTAAGGCGCTGAAGGGTGACAATAAAACGCAGGGTAACTGGGGGGAGGTCGTACTCAGCCGCGTGCTGGAGGCTTCCGGGCTGCGTGAAGGGCATGAATACGAAACGCAGGTCAACATCCAGCTGGAGCAGAATGGTCGCATGCAGCCGGACGTCATTGTGCGTCTGCCCCAGGGCAAAGATGTGGTGATTGACGCCAAAATGACGCTGGTGGCCTACGAACGATACTTCAACAGTGAAGATGATCTGCAGCGTGAAGCCGCTATCAGCGAGCATATCGCGGCGATCCGCGGTCATCTTCGCTTACTTAGCCGAAAAGATTATCAACAATTGCCCGGTTTACGCTCGCTGGATTATGTGTTGATGTTTATTCCGATTGAACCCGCTTTCCTGCTGGCAATCGATCGCCAGCCGGAATTGATTAGTGAGGCGCTGAACCAGAATATCATGCTGGTCAGTCCGACCACGCTGCTGGTTGCGCTGAGGACGATTAACAATCTTTGGCGTTATGAACATCAGAGCCGCCATGCCCAGCGCATCGCCGATCGTGCCGGGCGACTGTATGACAAAATGCGGCTGTTTGTTGATGATATGTCCAGCATTGGGCAGAACCTCGATAAGGCCCAGGAAAGTTACCGCCAGGCGATGAAAAAGCTGTCAGAAGGGCGCGGCAATCTGATTGCGCAAACTGAAGGGTTCCGTCAGATGGGGGTGGAGGTGAAACGCCCGATTAACCCTCTTCTGGCCGAGCAGGCGGTTTCAGAGGGAGGCGATGAACACGCAGAGCTGGACGACAATCAGGAACCGCAGCCTGATACCGGGAAGCCCGGGATTTCCGCCACCGGCGGTTAGCGCCAAATCAATGAATCAGCGAGCGGCATGTGCCTGGCCTGCCTGACTCTGGTACACTTGGCAAATATTTGATTGTAGAGCAGGCAAAACAAATGGCAGATGAATCAAAGGACACTACCCACTTCGGTTACCGCACGGTTGCGAAAAGCGACAAAGCCGACATGGTTGCTGATGTTTTCCACTCCGTTGCGGCCAAATACGATCTGATGAATGACCTGATGTCATTCGGTATTCACCGCATCTGGAAGCGTTTTACCATTGACAGCAGCGGCGTGCGCCGCGGGCAGCGCGTGCTGGATTTAGCCGGTGGTACGGGCGATCTGACGGCGAAGTTCTCTCGTCTGGTTGGCGAAACTGGCGAAGTCGTGCTGGCGGATATCAACAGCTCAATGCTGAAGGTCGGCCGCGAAAAGCTGCGCAACAAAGGCATTATCGGTAATGTGAATTATGTTCAGGCCAACGCGGAAGCTCTGCCGTTCCCTGACAACTATTTTGACTGTATTACCATCGCTTTTGGCCTGCGTAACGTGACGGAAAAAGAGAAGGCGCTGGCTTCAATGTTTCGCGTCCTCAAGCCGGGCGGACGTCTGCTGATCCTCGAGTTTTCAAAGCCGGTGCTGGAACCCCTGAGCAAAGCTTACGATGCGTACTCCTTCCACATTCTGCCACGCATCGGTGAAATGGTGGCGAAAGATGCCGGAAGCTATCGTTATCTGGCAGAGTCCATCCGCATGCATCCGGACCAGGAAACGCTTAAGCAGATGATGATGGATGTTGGCTTTGAAAACACCACGTATCACAATCTCACGGGCGGCATCGTTGCCTTGCACCGCGGATTTAAGTTCTGATCGGGAAAGCGAATGACTTTAACGCCGTTGTTAACTGCCAGTCTGGAGACCGCGCTTAACCAGATTTTGTATCGCGATCGTGGCCTGAAAGCGGCGCGTCAACGCCTGAGTGGTAAGAGCCTGGCGATAGTGCTGGCTGAACTGAAGCAGCCAGTCACCTTTATCTTTAGCGATCGTCAGGTAGATGTCATCGGCGACTGGGCTGATAAGCCCGATTGTACGGTGAAAACGCGCCTGTCCACGCTGCCGAAGCTTCGCGATCGCCAACAGCTGACTGCGTTGATCCGCAGCGGAGAGTTGGAAGTCGAAGGCGATCTCCAACTGGTTCAGCAGTTTTCTGCACTCATGGACCTGGCGGAGCTCGATCCGGCAGAGTACCTCGCCCCGTGGATTGGCGATATCGCCGCACAGGGGATTTCGCAGTTTGCCCGCAGTGGTTTTCAAGCCGTTCGCCGCGATGTGCAGCGAAAACAAAGCTATCTGGCGCAAACGCTAACCGAAGAGTGGCGAGTTGCCCCGGGTAGACTGGAACTGGCATGGTTTTCTGAAGAAGTTGATGCGCTGTCGGCTTCTCTTGAAGCGCTGGAAGCACGCCTTAGCAAACGGGAGGCTAAATGAGTTTCGGAGAATTACGCCGCCTGTATCTGATTATTCGCGTGTTCCTCACCTATGGTTTGGATGAACTGATCCCCCAGATACGCATTACCCTGCCGCTACGGTTATGGCGAAAATGCCTGTTTTGGATCCCGAATCGTCACAAGAATTTGCCGCTGGGTGAACGTCTTCGTCTGGCGCTGGAGCAGCTTGGTCCGGTATGGATTAAGTTCGGACAGATGATGTCCACCCGGCGCGATCTGTTCCCCCGGCAGATTGCCGATCAGCTGGCGATGCTGCAGGATCGCGTTGCACCCTTTGACGGCGCTAAAGCGCTGAAACTGATCGAGCAATCGTTAGGTGCGCCAATTTCGAGTCAGTTTGATGATTTTGATATTACGCCACTGGCCTCCGCGTCTATTGCTCAGGTGCATACGGCAACGCTGAAAGAGAATGGGAAAGCCATTGTCATTAAGGTGATTCGGCCCGATATCCTGCCGGTGATTAAAGCGGATATGAAGCTGATTAACCGCATGGCGCGCTGGGTTCCCCGTCTGTTGCCCGATGGTCGCCGTTTACGTCCGCAGGAAGTGGTGGCTGACTATGAAAAAACGCTGCTTGATGAGTTAAATTTGCTGCGTGAAGCGGCCAACGCCATCCAGCTGCGCCGCAACTTTGATGGCAGCAATATGCTGTATATCCCTGAGATTTATTCGGATTACTGCAGTGAAACGATGCTGGTCATGGAGCGTATTTACGGCATTCCGATTTCAGATGTTGAATCGCTTGAGCAGCACGGCGTCAACATGAAGCTGCTGGCCGAACGTGGCGTTCAGGTGTTCTTTACCCAGGTATTCCGCGACAGCTTTTTCCATGCGGACATGCATCCGGGCAACATTTTTGTCAGCTATGAGCATCCTGAGGATCCCCAGTATATCGGCATCGACTGCGGTATCGTGGGGTCGCTTAACAAGGAAGATAAGCGTTATCTGGCGGAAAACTTTATCGCCTTCTTCAACCGTGACTACCGAAAAGTTGCAGAACTGCACGTGGATTCGGGCTGGGTTCCGCCTGATACCAATGTTGAAGATTTCGAGTTTGCTATCCGCACGGTCTGTGAGCCTATTTTTGAGAAACCTCTTGCGGAAATCTCATTTGGCCATGTGCTGATGAATCTGTTTAATACCGCACGCCGTTTCAATATGGAAGTGCAGCCTCAGCTGGTATTACTGCAGAAAACGCTGCTGTATGTTGAAGGCGTTGGCAGGCAGCTTTATCCACAGCTGGATCTGTGGAAAACGGCGAAACCGTTCCTGGAAGACTGGATTAAAGATCAAATCGGCATCCCTGCGATTGTGCGCGCGTTGAAAGAAAAAGCGCCATTCTGGGCAGAAAAACTGCCGGAGCTGCCGGAGCTGTTTTACGATAGTCTTCGCCAGCATAAGCATTTGCAGCACAGCGTCGACCGTCTGGTCAGTGAACTCAAGGATGAGAAGGCGAAACAGCATCAGTCGCGCTATTTGTTTGGCGTTGGTGCCACTCTGCTGCTGAGTGGTACTGCTATTCTGCTCTTCAGGCCTGACTGGGACCTGCTTTCAGCCGGATTGGTTGCGGGCGGCATCGTCGCCTGGCTTCTTGGCTGGCGCAGAACAAAATGATTGTCATGAATGGTAAATAGGCAGTTTATTGCGTCGGGGCGTAAGTTTGCGCATCGTCAGCAGGAGATAAGCTGTTATATACTGCATGACCGGTTTCAATTATTGATATTTCAGAGGTAACCATGGGCATTACTCTTCCACATTTATTGATCATCGCCGTGCTGGTGGTCCTGCTGTTCGGTACGAAAAAGCTGCGTTCACTGGGTTCCGATCTCGGTTCATCCATTAAAGGCTTTAAAAAAGCCATGAGTGATGAAGACGATAAAGCGAAATCCACAACGCATACTGAAGACGCTGACTTTAGCGCCAAACTGGCTAATCAGCAGCAGCATAGCGATGTGAAGAAAGAAGACGTTAAAAACGACAAGGTATAAACCGTGTTCGACATAGGCTTTAGTGAACTGGTACTGGTTTTCGTTATTGGTCTGGTCGTATTGGGACCGCAGCGTTTACCCGTAGCGGTGAAAACCGTTGTTGGCTGGATCCGGGCATTACGTTCGCTGGCGACCAGCGTACAGAATGAGCTGGCGCAGGAGCTGAAGCTGCAGGAATTGCAGGATGGCCTGAAGAAAATTGAAAAGGCCAGCATGGACAGCCTTTCACCTGAGCTGAAGGCCTCAGTCGAGGAACTTAAGCAGACGGCAGAGTCGTTCAAGCGTTCCTATCTTGGCGATAACGAGAAGGCTGCGGATGAAGAAGCGCACACCATTCATAATCCGCTGGTGAAAAACGAGCCTTCTCATGACGGCGCGACGCCATCGCAAGCCGATCATCAGGCGTCTGCGCCTGCGCAGGCTCCTGAATCTGCTGAACCTGAACCGTCTGCGGCCGTGGCTGCTGAACCCAGGGCTTCAGAGATCGAGAATGTGGTTTCCCTGAAGAAACCGGTGACTCCCGTTGCTTCTCCCGTAGCCCCAAACTCCACTCAACCGAGCGATGAACGATAAAAATGGCAGTTGAAGATACCCAGCCCCTTATCAGTCATCTGATTGAATTACGTAAGCGCCTGTTAAACTGCATTATTGCCGTTCTGGTGATTTTCCTCTGTCTGATCTATTTCTCTAATGACATTTATCAGATGGTTGCTGCTCCGCTGATCGAGAAGATGCCGTCAGGCGCCAGTATGATTGCGACCGATGTGGCTTCGCCATTTCTGACGCCAATTAAACTGACCGTGATCGTGTCCATTTTCCTCGCCGTGCCGGTTATTCTTTATCAGATCTGGGCGTTTGTTGCCCCAGCTCTGTATCGGCACGAGCGTCGTCTGGTCATGCCGCTGCTGTTTTCCAGTTCATTCCTATTCTACCTGGGAATGGCTTTCGCCTATTTTATCGTCTTCCCATTGGCGTTTGGCTTCTTCGCAAAAACCGCGCCGCAGGGCGTACAGATTGCAACAGATATCAATAACTACCTCGACTTTGTCATGACGCTGTTTATGGCGTTTGGCGTGTCATTTGAAGTGCCGATTGCAATCATACTGCTCTGCTGGACTGGGGTGACCACCCCGGAAGATTTGAAAGCCAAACGTCCATATGTACTGGTAGGCGCGTTTGTGGTGGGAATGTTACTGACACCGCCGGATATTTTCTCCCAGACGCTGTTAGCCGTTCCGATGTACTGCCTGTTTGAAGTGGGCGTGCTGGTTTCTCGTTTCTACGTCGGGCAAAAACGTGGCGACGATGAAGAAGAGCAGGATACTGAATCGCAGTAAGCCTCTGCTACCGGCTGCTCAGGCAGGACAAACACGTTATTCTAACCGCCCGTCAGGGCGGTTACTGTTTGGAAGAGACTATGTTTGATATTGGTGTAAACCTGACCAGCACGCAGTTCGCAAAAGACCGTCAGCAGGTGGTGAAACGCGCGCGTGAAGCCGGCGTTAACGGTATTTTGATCACCGGAACCAATGCGCTGGAGAGCCAACAGGCACAGAGCCTTGCGCTGCAGCATCCTGACTATTGTTGGTCAACGGCGGGTGTGCATCCTCATCATGCCAGTGAATGGTCAGGCGAAACGGAAACGACCCTGCGCAGGCTGGCAGAAATGCCGCAGGTTGTTGCGATTGGTGAGTGCGGCCTGGATTTTAATCGTAACTTTTCTGAGCCGGAGCAGCAGGCCTATGCCTTTAATGCCCAGCTGGAGCTGGCCGCCGATCTGTCATTGCCGGTATTTCTTCACTGCCGGGAAGCCCACAGCCGCTTTATCTCAATTCTTCAGCCCTGGTTACCGAAGTTGCCTGCGGCGGTTCTGCACTGCTTCACCGGCAACCGTCAGGAGCTTGAGGATTGCCTTGCGCTGGGGTTATCTATCGGTATCACGGGCTGGGTGTGCGACGAGCGAAGAGGCCTGGAACTGCGTGAGCTGATGCCGTTAATTCCGGCCGATCGGCTGCTGCTTGAAACTGATGCCCCCTGGCTGCTGCCAAGAGATATGCGCCCACGCCCCGCGTCACGCCGTAATGAACCCTGCTTCCTGCCGCATATCGTAGAACAGGTCGCCCTGTTGCGCGGTGATGATGCCGCTATGCTGGCAGAGAAGACGGCCGAGAATGCACGCCGGATGTTTCGGCTATAAACGCGCGGGATGCTGCAAAAAAGCGCTGACCGTCGGATGTCGATCGGCGCTTAACGGGTGAACGGCTACAGTTTCTCGAACTGACCGTTGCCTACGCTGCGGATCACCTGTTTGTTCAGCAGGTTAAGCAGCAGAATTGAGCGTGTCTCGCCATCGGGTTCGGTGTAGATAGCCTGCAACCCTTCAAATGCCCCTTCGGTAATAATCACCGTATCTCCCGGCTGTGCCAGCCCCTCGTCAAAACCGGTCAGGACCGGTTCGTTCTGCAATGCACTGATAACGGTCTGCGGCACGATCGCGGGCTGATTACCAAAGCGAACAAAGTGACTGACGCCCCGGGTGGCGCTGATGGTCGTGGTATGAATCGCCTCAGGATTGAACTCGATAAACATATAGTTGGGGAAGAGCGGTTCGTTGACCTGAGTTCGTTTGCCGCGCACGATTTTCTCCAGCGCAATCATTGGGCTGAAGCAATGCACGTCCTGGCGCTCAAGGTGCTCTTTCGCGCGCAGTAACTGACCTCGTTTACAGTAAAGTAGATACCAGGATTCCATAACGTCACTTTTAAATTATCCGACCGATAAGAATACCAAAGTCATCTGCAGAGATATAGAGAGATTGGCGGTGGGTTTACACCGGTGACGTAAAGTTGCCAACAAAACTAACCCTCAGCGCCGGATCGGCACTATAATGGCCGACTCACTGACCGTATTGATGGAAAGTCATGAAATACCACGACTTACGCGACTTCCTTTCTCTGCTTGAACAGCGTGGAGAATTAAAACGCATCAAACATGAGATCGATCCCGATCTGGAAATGACCGAAATTGCCGATCGTACCCTGCGTGCAGGCGGCCCTGCGTTGCTGTTCGAAAACCCGAAGGGATACAGTATGCCCGTACTGTGCAACCTGTTTGGTACGCCGGACCGTGTTGCCATGGGGATGGGTCAGGAAGATGTGAAAGCACTGCGGGATGTTGGCCGCCTGCTGGCATTTCTGAAGGAGCCGGAGCCTCCGCGGGGCTTCCGCGACTTCTTCGATAAAATGCCGCAGTGGAAGCAGGTGCTGAACATGCCGACCAAACGGCTGCGTAATGCCCCGTGCCAGCAGCAGATTTGGCAGGGGGACGAGGTGGATTTAAGCCGGATCCCGGTCATGAAGTGCTGGCCGGATGATGCCGCTCCGCTGGTGACCTGGGGACTGACGGTTACGCGTGGTCCGCTGAAAGAGCGACAGAATCTCGGCATTTATCGCCAGCAGGTTATTGGCAAGAACAAGCTGATTATGCGCTGGCTCTCCCATCGCGGTGGCGCACTGGATTTTCAGGAGTGGTGCCAGCAGCATCCCGGCGAACGCTTCCCCGTATCCGTGGCGCTTGGCGCCGACCCGGCGACCATTCTGGGTGCCGTGACTCCGGTGCCGGATACGCTGTCGGAATATGCCTTTGCCGGCCTGCTGCGCGGCACGAAAACCGAAGTCGTTAAGTGCATTTCAAACGATCTGGAGGTGCCTGCCAGTGCTGAAATCGTACTTGAAGGGTATATCGAGCCGGGTGAGATGGCGCCGGAAGGGCCTTACGGCGATCACACCGGCTACTATAATGAAGTGGATAGCTTCCCGGTTTTCACCATTACCCACATAACCCAGCGGCAGGATGCGATTTATCATTCTACTTATACCGGACGGCCGCCGGATGAGCCCGCGGTGCTGGGCGTGGCGCTGAATGAAGTCTTTGTGCCGATTCTGCAAAAGCAGTTCCCGGAAATCGTCGACTTCTATTTGCCGCCGGAAGGCTGCTCCTACCGCCTGGCCGTGGTGACCATTAAAAAACAGTACGCCGGGCACGCTAAACGCGTAATGATGGGCGTGTGGTCATTCCTGCGGCAGTTCATGTACACCAAATTTGTTATTGTGTGCGATGACGATGTTAACGCGCGCGACTGGAACGACGTAATCTGGGCGATCACTACACGTATGGATCCCGCCCGTGATACCGTACTGGTAGAAAACACGCCGATCGATTACCTTGATTTCGCTTCACCGGTTTCCGGGCTGGGATCCAAAATGGGTCTTGATGCCACGAATAAATGGCCTGGTGAAACGCAGCGTGAATGGGGAACGCCGATCCGCAAAGATCCTGCCGTTACCGCCCGCATTGATGCAATTTGGGATGAGTTAGGCATCTTGAGTGATACACCGGCGCGTTGATGCACCGGTGGTCAAATGATAATGACGACCCGACAGAGGGACCGCATGACAACCTTAAGCTGTAAAGTGACCTCGGTAGAGGCGATTACCGATACTGTGTACCGCGTTCGAATGATCCCGGAAGCTGATTTCAGTTTCCGCGCAGGACAATATTTGATGGTGGTCATGGACGAGCGTGATAAGCGTCCGTTCTCTCTGGCTTCTACGCCGATGGAGAAAGACATCATTGAACTTCATATCGGTGCATCTGAGCTGAATCTCTACGCCATGGCGGTGATGGAACGTATCCAGCAGCAGCGTCAGATTACCGTTGATATTCCGCACGGAGATGCATGGCTGCGTGAAGAGGGCGATCGTCCTCTGGTGCTGATTGCCGGAGGAACCGGTTTCTCCTACGCGCGATCGATTCTTCTGACGGCGCTATCGCAGCAGCCCGATCGCCATATCGCCATTTACTGGGGCGGGCGTGAGCTGAAGCACCTCTACGATCTCGATGAGCTGAACGCCCTGGCGATTAAGCATCCGAACCTGAAGGTTGTACCGGTTGTTGAGCAGGCGGAAGAGGGCTTTACCGGCCGTACGGGTACGGTACTGACCGCCGTGATGCAGGATTACGGTAGCCTGGCCGATCACGACATTTATATTGCTGGCCGCTTTGAGATGGCGAAGATTGCCCGTGAACGTTTCTGCGCTGAGCGTGGCGCTCAGGAAGCGCGCATGTTTGGCGACGCGTTTGCTTTCTTCTGAGGTAAGAGGGCAGCGAACCTGCCCTGTTCATCACCAGCATGAAAAAACCCGCCCCTGACAGGCGGGAAATTAAACAGTAAAACTGCCAGTCTAACGTATCAGACTCTTTCAAATACCGTTGCGATCCCCTGGCCCAGCCCGATACACATGGTCGCCAGGCCAAACTGCTTATCGTGCCGCTCCATCAGATTCAGCAGGGTTGTGCTGATCCTTGCCCCCGAGCAGCCAAGCGGGTGACCCAGCGCTATGGCTCCGCCGTTAAGATTCACCTTGTCATCCAGCTTATCCAGCAGCCCCAGATCTTTAATGCACGGCAGCGTTTGCGCGGCAAAGGCTTCATTCAGCTCAAAGATATCAATGTCGTCGATGCTCAGTCCGGCACGTTTCAATGCCAGCTGTGAGGCCGGGACCGGGCCATAGCCCATGATTGAGGGATCGCAGCCGACCACGGCCATGGAACGGATACGCGCTCGCGGTTTCAACCCCAGTTCCGCACTGCGCGACTCGCTCATCACCAGCATCGCGGCCGCGCCGTCGGACAGCGCGGAGCTGCTGCCTGCGGTGACGGTACCGTTTATCGGGTCGAATGCCGGGCGAAGAGCGGCCAGACTTTCTGCCGTGGTATCCGGACGGATGACCTCATCGAATTCGTAGCGTTTCAGGATGCCATCGGCATCGTGGCCGGAGACGGCGACAATCTCATTATTGAAATGCCCGGCCTGAGTCGCGGCCCAGGCTCGCTGATGGGAGCGTGCAGCAAACCGATCCTGCATTTCACGGCCAATTCCGTGCAGGCGAGCCAGCATTTCAGCCGTCAGGCCCATCATACCGGCGGCTTTGGCCACGCTTCGGCCCAGCCCCGGATGGAAATCTACGCCGTGGCTCATGGGCACATGGCCCATATGCTCCACGCCGCCAATCAGGCAGGATGAGGCATCCCCAACCATAATGGCCCGTGCCGCATCGTGCAAAGCCTGCATGGATGACCCGCAGAGACGATTTACGGTGGTTGCCGGCACGCGGTGCGGGATTTCCGCCAGAAGCGCTGCATTGCGGGCGATATTGAACCCCTGTTCCAGCGTTTGCTGCACGCAGCCCCAGTAAATATCATCCAGGGAACCGGCATCCAGTGCCGGATTGCGGCTTAACAGACTGCGCATCAGATGTGCAGAGAGATCCTCTGCGCGCACGTGGCGAAAGGCTCCACCTTTTGAGCGGCCCATTGGCGTGCGGATGGCATCAACAATAACAACTTTTTCCATTTTCTTTTCCTCACGCCGTTTTCAGCGTTGCATCATTCAGCGGGGCTGCCAGGGGATACCACGTTTCCGCACTATTGGCCTTATCACGCAGTGTTTCCGGGATCTCATACAGCGCGCCCAGCGTAGTAAAGGCTTCAGCCTGGGCGACAAAACGATCGCTGCCCAGCGTATCAAGGTAGCGGAAAACACCGCCGTGGAACGGTGGGAAGCCCAGCCCGTAGACCAGGGCCATATCGGCCTCTGCAGGGGAGGCGATAATGCCTTCCTCCAGGCAGCGCACTACTTCGTTGATCATCGGGATCATCATACGGGCGACGATCTCGCTATCACTGAACGCCCTTTTCGGCTGGCAGACTTCCTGCAGAAGGCCATCGGTCGCGGTATCGCTGACTTTTTTTGCTTTGCCCCTGCTGTCCGTTTCCCAGCGCCAGAAGCCAAGCTGATTTTTCTGTCCGAAACGTCCGGCCTCAAACAGGGCATCAATCGCATCGCGATAGCTTTTACTCATGCGCTGTGGGAAACCTGCCGCCATGACGCTTTGCGCATGGTGAGCGGTATCAATGCCCACGACGTCCAGCAGCCATGATGGTCCCATCGGCCAGCCAAACTGCTTTTCCATCACTTTATCGATCTGACGGAAATCAGCCCCGTCGCGTAGCAGCAGACTGAATCCGGCGAAATAGGGGAAGAGCACGCGGTTAACGAAGAACCCCGGGCAGTCATTGACCACGATGGGGGTTTTCCCCATTTTACTGGCCCACGCCACCACGCTGGCAATCGTGCCGTCGGCGGTTTGTTCACCGCGAATAACCTCGACCAGCGGCATACGCGGTACCGGGTTAAAGAAGTGCATACCACAGAAGTTTTCCGGCCGCGTCAGCGACTTCGCCAGCTGGCTGATGGGAATGGTTGAGGTATTGGATGCCAGTATGGCGTCCGGGCGAATTTGTGCTTCTGTTTCAGCCAGCACGGCCGCTTTAATTTTGGGATTTTCAACAACCGCCTCAACGACGATATCAACGCGATCGAAACCCGCATAATGCAGCGTCGGCTGGATGGTGCCGATAACGCTGGCCAGCTTCAGACCATCAATTTTTCCGCGCGCCAGCTGTCTGTTCAGCAGCTTCGCGGCTTCATTCATTCCGGTATGCAAAGATTTCTCGCTGATATCCTTCATGATAACGGGTACGCCTTTCCATGCAGACTGGTAAGCAATCCCGCCCCCCATAATCCCGGCACCCAGCACGGCGGCCTGCTTTGGCGTATCGGTATCACGGGTCAGTTTTTTTGCTTTGGCTTTTATCGCCTGATCGTTGAGGAAAATACCCACGAGGGCGCGTGCTTCACTGGAGCGCGCCAGCGGTACAAACGCCGCCGTTTCCAGCTTCAATGCTTCGTCGCGGCCCAGTGTGGCAGCGGCTTCAATGGTTTTGACCGCCGTAATCGGTGCGGGATAGTGCTTACCGGCAGTTTGCATCACCATCGCTTTGGCCGTGGTAAAGCACATGGCGGCTTCAATTTTACTCAGCTTCAGGGGGGCAAGTTTCGCCTGGCGACGCTCACGCCACGGCTGTTTATTGGCGATAGCTTCCTTCAATACCGCCAGCGAGGCGGCAGCCAGTTTCTCTTCCGTAACGACCGCATCAACCAGGCCCACTTTGAGCGCCTGACCCGCGTCGATATCTTTTCCGGCGGCGATGATTTCCAGCGCACTGTCGGCGCCCAAAAGGCGCGGCAGGCGGACCGAGCCGCCAAACCCCGGCATAATCCCTAATTTTGTCTCCGGCAGACCGATGCGTGTATTTTCTGTCGCGATGCGGAAATCTGTCGCCAGCACGCACTCACAGCCGCCGCCCAGCGCGTAGCCACTGATGGCGGAGACGGTTGGGACCGGTAAATCTTCCAGTCGATTAAAAATACCGTTGGCAAAAGCCAGCCATTCCGCCAGCTGCTCCGCCGGTGCGGTAAACAGCGAGAGAAATTCTGTAATATCGGCCCCAACGATAAAGGCGGGTTTTGCAGAGCTGAGCAGTACGCCATGCAGCTCCGGCAGCTGCTCCAGCACTGCAATCGCCTCTCCCAGACTGGCCACGGTCCGGGTATCCAGTTTATTGACTGAGCCTGGGGCATTGAAAACCAGTTCGGCTATGCCATCTTCCAGCCAGTCGAGGGAAAGCGTTTCGCCTTGGTAGAGCATGTCTGTCTCCTGAGCTACGATAAAGGGATCTGGTCATACCAGATGATGGTGAGTGTGGAAGCGATGTTAATTATTTGCAAACGAGAGTTTGCCAATTTGCAAACAAGATCACAGCTGAGGCAAAACGGCACGGCCAGGCAGGCTATGATAAGATGCGGACAATTTGAACATCACGGAGGCAAGGAAATGGAATCACTGGTAACGCTTTATCAGGAGCATCTAAAAACGCTGCAGCAGCGTGCGCAGCAGGTACTGGCGCGCCATAATCTTGATGCAATGTTGATTCATTCTGGGGAACTGCTGACGGTGTTCCTCGACGATCACAGCTATCCGTTCAAGGTTAATCCTCAGTTTAAAGCCTGGGTGCCGGTGACGCAGGTTCCCAACTGCTGGTTATGGATTGATGGCGTCAGTAAGCCGAAACTGTGGTTCTACTCACCGGTGGACTACTGGCATAACGTAGAGCCGCTGCCACAGAGCTTCTGGACCAGTGAGATCGATATTATTGCTCTTAAAAATGCTGATGACATCGCGCAGCTGCTGCCAGCCGAACGCCAACATGCCGCGTATATTGGACCGGCTACCGCGCGTGCGGCGCAGCTGGGTTTCAGCGCAGACTCGATTAACCCAGCCGGCGTGCTTAATTATCTGCACTACCACCGGTCCCATAAGACCAGCTACGAGCTTTACTGCATGCGGCAGGCGCAGAAGATTGCGGTCAGCGGTCATCGTGCGGCGAAAGAAGCCTTCCTGTCCGGCATGAGCGAGTTCGACATTAATATCGCCTATCTTAGCGCGACGGGGCACCGGGATACGGATGTTCCCTATGACAATATCATTGCCCTCAATGAGCATGCCGCGGTGCTGCACTACACCAAACTGGCGCATCAGGTACCGGAACACCGGCGCAGTTTTCTGATCGACGCCGGCGCCGAATATCAGGGCTATGCGGCCGATCTGACCCGCACCTATGCCGCGAGTGAAAGCAGCGAGTATGCGCAGCTGGTTAAAGATATGAATGCGGAAGAGCTGGCGCTTATCGCCACGATGAAAGCCGGCGTGCGCTACACCGAATATCATCAGCAGATGCATTTCCGCCTTGCCGGCCTGTTGCTTAAACATCAGCTGGTGAAAGGGATCAGCGCCGAAGCCATGGTGAAAGAAGATATCACCGGACCCTTTATGCCACACGGGGTCGGCCACCCGCTGGGATTACAGGTGCACGACGTCGCCGGATTTATGCAGGATGACCGCGGCACCCACCAGGCGGCACCTGCACAGTATCCTTATCTTCGCTGTACGCGCATTCTGGAGCCGGGCATGGTACTCACTATTGAACCGGGGATTTATTTCATCGACTCCTTGCTGGAACCCTGGCGCAGCGGTAAGTTCAGCCAGCACTTCGACTGGGGTAAGATTGACGCGCTGAAACCCTATGGCGGTATTCGTATTGAGGATAACGTCGTGATTCATGCGAACCGGGTAGAAAATATGACCCGCGATCTGCATCTTTCCTGATGGATGCATGGGAAATCCCGGCTGAGTCTTGCAGCTACAGCGAGGAAATTAAAAAAAGCCGTTTTATCACTCTGTTGGCGCATACGGACGGAGTAGAAGCGGCCCGGGCTTTCGTCCAGCAGATCAAGCAGGAGCATCCCGGCGCCCGGCATCACTGCTGGGCATGGGTGGCCGGTGCGCCGGATGATTCGCAGAAGCTGGGATTTTCCGATGATGGCGAACCCTCTGGCACCGCCGGAAAGCCGATGCTGGCTCAGCTGATGGGTAACAATATTGGTGAGATTACCGCCGTCGTAGTGCGCTATTATGGCGGCATCCAGCTGGGAACGGGGGGACTGGTCAAGGCGTACGGCGGTGGGGTACAGCAGGCGTTGCGGCTGTTAACTCGCAAGATTAAAGTCCCCATGCTGAATTTCCTGCTGGTCTGCGACTATGCGCAGCTGGGGGATATTGAACGTCTGATTGCTCGCTTTGATGGTCAGCTGCTGAATAGCGAGTTTCTGCAAAACATTACGCTTACTCTGGCGTTACCTCATGCTCAGGTTGCTGGTTTTTCACAGAATCTGTCGGACTTCAGCCGGGGCCTGCTGCAGCTGACCCCGCTTAAATAACATGTATGTAAGGAAAGGAACGGCAGAATGCATTTTCGTGCCATTACCCGCATAGTGGGTGTACTGGTCATTTTGTTCTCAGGCACGATGATTGTGCCCGGGCTGGTGGCTTTAATTTACCGTGACGGGGCCGGGCGTGCATTTACCCAGACGTTCTTTATGGCTCTGATGATCGGTACCCTGCTGTGGTGGCCAAACCGCCGGCAAAAAAGTGAGCTTAAACCGCGAGAAGGATTTCTGATCGTGGTGCTGTTCTGGACTGTGCTGGGCAGTGTGGGGGCCATGCCCTTTATTTTTGCCGAGCGGCCCAACCTTTCAGTAACCGATGCTTTCTTTGAATCCTTCTCCGGACTGACAACAACGGGCGCAACGACGCTGGTGGGTCTGGACTCATTGCCCAAGGCCATCCTGTTTTATCGACAGATGCTGCAGTGGCTCGGCGGTATGGGGATCATTGTCCTGGCCGTGGCCATTTTGCCTATTCTTGGCGTCGGTGGAATGCAGCTGTATCGCGCAGAGATGCCCGGCCCACTAAAAGATAACAAAATGCGCCCGCGTATTGCGGAGACGGCGAAAACGCTGTGGCTGATCTACGTGCTGCTTACCGTTGCCTGTGCCGTCTCGTTATGGGTTGCCGGCATGCCGCTGTTTGATGCGATAGGCCACAGCTTTGCCACTATCGCAATTGGCGGATTTTCTACCCACGATGCCAGCGTTGGCTATTTTAACAGCCCTACGATTAACACGATTATTGCCATCTTCCTGCTGATCTCAGGCTGTAACTACGGTCTGCATTTCTCGCTACTGAGCGGACGCAGTCTGCGGGTCTACTGGCGCGATCCTGAGTTTCGCATGTTTATTGGCGTGCAGTTAACGCTCGTCATTATTTGCACGATCGTTCTGTGGTTCCATGGTGTTTATAAAAGCGGCATGCAGACGTTGAATCAGGCATTCTTCCAGGTCGTCTCGATGGCAACAACCGCCGGCTTTACGACAGACAGTATTGCCCACTGGCCGCTATTCCTGCCCGTACTGCTACTGTGCTCTGCGTTTATTGGCGGCTGTGCCGGTTCAACAGGGGGGGGATTGAAGGTGATCCGTATCCTGCTGCTGTTTAAACAGGGGTCACGTGAACTGAAGCGGTTGGTGCATCCGAATGCGGTCTATACCATTAAACTGGGTAACCGTGCGCTGCCGGAGCGTATCCTGGAAGCCGTCTGGGGATTTTTCTCAGCCTACGCGCTGGTATTTATCCTCAGTATGCTGGCGATCATCGCAACCGGGGTTGATGACTTCTCTGCCTTTGCTGCGGTCACCGCCACGTTGAATAACCTTGGCCCGGGGCTGGGGGTTGTGGCTGATAATTTCACTTCCATGAATGATACCGCCAAGTGGATCCTGATTTTGACGATGCTGTTTGGGCGTCTTGAAGTCTTTACGTTATTAGTTCTTTTTACGCCGACCTTCTGGCGTGAGTAAGTGAGAGTGTAATCATGAAAGCGCTAGTTCTGTTTTCCAGCCGTGATGGCCAGACCCGAGAGATCGCCTCTTATATAGCAAACCTACTGAATAAGGAGAGTGAGTGCGATGTCTTCAATATTCATCATGTGGGTGAGATTGACTGGTCCCTGTATGACAGGGTGCTGATTGGGGCTTCTATCCGCTATGGTCATTTCCACCCTCAGGTGGCGAAGTTTGTGAAAAAACACCTTCATTCACTGCAACAGCGGCAGAGTGGGTTTTTCTCAGTAAATCTGACTGCTCGAAAGGCAGAAAAGCGTACGCCGCAAACCAACGCGTACACACGCAAGTTCCTTATACAATCCCCATGGGAACCGGACTGCTGTGCGGTGTTTGCAGGCGCGCTGCGCTATCCACGCTATGGGGTGTTCGATCGCATCATGATTCAGTTGATTATGCGTATGACGGGCGGTGAAACGGATTCGAGTAAAGAGGTAGAGTACACAGACTGGCAGCAGGTGGCCCGTTTCGCCCATGAATTTGCTGCATTACCAGGCAAATTGCAGTAAAAAAACGCGGTTCGTTGAAAAAAAGCGCGCTCGGTAATTTTTTTGCAATAAACACTTGTCAGTCGTCGAGAACTCCCTATAATGCGCAACCACTGAGACGGCACAATGACTGACAGGTCAGCCACTCAGAGGTTCAGGAAGTTGTCTGAACCGCCGGAAAAAACTTCTCAAAAAGAAGTTGACTCCGAAGGAGGAAAGCGTAATATACGCCACCTCGCAGCAGGAAGCCTCGGCACTGACTGCACTGCTCTTTA
>NZ_JAQISN010000008.1 GCF_037450285.1 Erwinia sp. SLM-02
GGCGACAACATTAAACTGGTTGTTGAACTGATCAAACCAATCGCAATGGACGACGGTCTGCGTTTCGCAATTCGCGAAGGCGGCCGTACCGTTGGTGCTGGTGTTGTTGCTAAAGTTATCGCTTAATCGCTGATAACATTTGACGCAACGCACAAGAAAGGGGCATCATTTGATGCCCTTTTTGCACGCTGTAACATAGAACCTGACTCATCTGTGATTATGATTCATAATCATTGCTGAGGCAGGCTCTGTAGCACGGCGTCATAGATAATATGCCGAGTTACGCCTTTACCTGCGGGTATAACAGTATTATTCGGTTCGGTTGCCTCGTTATCCGGGGCAAAAGTGTTTCTGATTTATTGTGGCAGGTTGGTTATGAGTGCTAATACCGAAGCTCAAGGCAGCGGGCGCGGCCTGGAAGCGATAAAGTGGTCAGGCGTGGCGTTACTGCTGGTTGTCGCTATCGTGGGTAACTACTACTATCGTGAAGTAACATTACCGCTGCGTGCATTGGCCGTCGTTGTACTGATTGCAGCAGCAGCTGGCATTGCCCTGCTGACCGCTAAGGGTAAAGCAACGTTGGCTTTCGCTCGTGAAGCGCGTACTGAAGTTCGTAAAGTGATCTGGCCTACTCGTCAGGAAACGTTGCACACCACCTTAATCGTTGCCGCGGTGACTGCCGTGATGTCACTGATTTTGTGGGGACTGGATGGTATTCTGGTCCGCCTGGTATCGTTTATCACTGGCCTGAGGTTCTGAGATGTCTGAAGCTCCAAAGAAGCGCTGGTACGTCGTTCAGGCGTTTTCCGGTTTTGAAGGCCGCGTAGCGCAGTCGCTACGTGAGCATATCAAGTTACACAACATGGAAGAGCTGTTTGGCGATGTCATGGTTCCAACCGAAGAAGTGGTTGAAATCCGTGGTGGCCAGCGTCGCAAAAGCGAGCGTAAGTTCTTCCCGGGCTACGTACTGGTTCAGATGGTGATGAATGACGCCAGCTGGCACCTGGTGCGCAGTGTGCCGCGCGTAATGGGCTTCATCGGCGGTACGTCCGATCGTCCTGCGCCGATTAGCGACAAAGAAGTTGATGCGATTATGAACCGCCTGCAGCAGGTTGGTGATAAGCCGCGTCCTAAAACGCTGTTTGAGCCGGGTGAAATGGTGCGCGTCAGCGACGGTCCATTCGCTGACTTTAACGGCGTTGTAGAAGAAGTCGATTACGAGAAAAGCCGCCTGAAAGTTTCTGTTTCTATCTTCGGCCGTGCTACTCCGGTTGAACTGGACTTCGGACAGGTTGAAAAGGGCTGATTGATTCGGCCTGCGCTGCCTTGTAAAAAGGCGGCATAAAATTTATACGATCACCACGATGAGGTGGTTGCGAAAGGCGCGAAATTACACTACAATTTCGCGCCTTTTGTTTTTATGCGCCGATTAATCTGCGCGTGAAATATTAATCACGGGGAGCTCCATTAACGGAGCGTTATCACCCAATAGAGGAATTATCATGGCTAAGAAAGTACAAGCCTACGTTAAGCTGCAAGTTTCAGCTGGTATGGCAAACCCGAGTCCTCCGGTAGGTCCGGCTCTGGGTCAGCAAGGCGTTAACATCATGGAATTCTGTAAAGCGTTCAACGCCAAAACAGAATCCCTTGAAAAAGGTCTGCCGATCCCAGTAGTGATCACCGTTTATTCTGACCGTTCTTTCACCTTCGTTACCAAAACCCCTCCTGCAGCAGTACTGCTGAAGAAAGCGGCTGGTATCAAGTCTGGTTCCGGCAAGCCGAACAAAGACAAAGTAGGTAAAGTATCTCGTGCTCAGGTACGTGAAATCGCAGAAACCAAAGCTGCGGACATGACTGGTGCTGACATTGAAGCGATGACTCGCTCAATCGAAGGTACTGCTCGTTCCATGGGCCTGGTAGTAGAGGACTAAGAAATGGCTAAGCTGACCAAGCGCATGCGCGTGATCCGTGACAAAGTTGATTCAACTAAACAGTATGACATCAACGAAGCTGTTGCTCTGCTGAAAGAACTGGCTACTGCCAAGTTCGTAGAAAGCGTTGACGTAGCTGTAAACCTGGGCATCGATGCTCGTAAATCTGACCAGAACGTTCGCGGTGCAACTGTACTGCCACACGGTACTGGCCGTTCCGTTCGCGTTGCCGTATTTGCCCAGGGCGCAAACGCTGAAGCTGCTAAAGCAGCCGGCGCTGAGCTGGTAGGTATGGAAGATCTGGCTGACCAGATCAAGAAAGGCGAAATGAACTTCGACGTTGTTATCGCATCTCCAGATGCAATGCGCGTTGTTGGCCAGCTGGGTCAGGTTCTGGGCCCACGCGGTCTGATGCCAAACCCGAAAGTTGGTACCGTAACTCCTAACGTTGCTGAAGCAGTGAAAAACGCTAAAGCCGGTCAGGTTCGTTACCGTAACGACAAAAACGGCATCATCCATACCACTATCGGTAAGGTTGATTTCGATGCAGATAAACTGAAAGAAAACCTGGAACACCTGCTGGTTGCGCTGAAAAAAGCGAAACCTTCACAGGCTAAAGGCGTTTTCATCAAGAAAGTTAGCCTGTCCACCACCATGGGCGCAGGCGTTGCAGTTGATCAGGCTGGCCTGAACGCTGCTGCTAACTAATCTGCTTTACGCGGGCGAAATTTTCATCTAGAATCTTACGCCCGTTGTTCTGTAAATATACAGAACCGACAGATTTTTAGGTTGGAGCCTGGCCTTATCCAGGCCTCCGTCCAAGACCGCAGGAGTGATAGCGAAAGATATCACTTAATACCCTGCGTAGACGGTGACAGAACCGACAAGAATTTTTCTTAACTGGATTCTGCTCACCGTGTTTGAGCGCTCTTCTACCTTCGGGTAAATGAGTGAAGTGAGTTCCGGGGAAATCCATCCCCGGCCCAAATCCAGGAGCACAAGCTAATGGCCTTAAATCTTCAAGACAAACAAGCGATTGTTGCTGAAGTCAGCGAAGTAGCCAAAGGCGCGCTGTCTGCGGTAGTTGCGGATTCTCGTGGCGTTACCGTAGATAAAATGACCGAACTGCGTAAAGCAGGTCGTGCGGCTGGCGTATACATGCGTGTTGTTCGTAACACCCTGCTGCGCCGCGTCGTTGAAGGTACTCAGTTCGAGTGCCTGAAAGACACGTTAACCGGTCCAACCTTGATTGCATACTCTATGGAACACCCGGGCGCTGCTGCTCGTCTGTTCAAAGAGTTCGCGAAAGCGAATGCAAAATTTGAGGTTAAAGCTGCAGCCTTTGAAGGCGAGCTGATCAGTGCGGCTCAGATCGACCGCCTGGCAACTCTGCCAACTTACGATGAAGCAATTGCACGCCTGATGGCAACCATGAAAGAAGCCGCTGCCGGCAAACTGGTTCGCACTCTGGCCGCTGTACGCGATCAGAAAGAAGCTGCTTAATCAGCCTTTCTTGTCACGTTTACTTGCTAACGTATAAACTTTTTCTGAATTTTAGGAACAACAAATGTCAATCACTAAAGACCAAATCATTGAAGCTGTTGCAGCTCTGTCTGTAATGGAAGTAGTTGAACTGATCGCCGCTATGGAAGAGAAGTTCGGTGTGTCTGCTGCTGCAGCTGTAGCTGTTGCTGCTGGCCCAGTAGAAGCTGCTGAAGAAAAAACTGAGTTCGACGTTGTACTGAAAGCTATCGGTGCTAACAAAGTTGCTGTAATCAAAGCCGTACGTGGCGCAACTGGTCTGGGCCTGAAAGAAGCCAAAGACCTGGTTGAGTCTGCACCTGCTGCCCTGAAAGAAGGCATCAGCAAAGACGACGCTGAAGCTCTGAAGAAAGCACTGGAAGAAGCTGGCGCAGAAGTTGAAGTTAAATAAGCCAACCTTTCAGGTTGCAGCCTGGGTTTAAGTAGTTCCAGGCTGATGGCTGGTGACTTTTTGGTCACCAGCCTTTTTGCGCTCTAAAGCATCAATGGTATTTCACACTGTTTAGCCATTGATTTGCTTAATATCTTTCTCTATCGACGACTTAATATACTGCTTTCCTGCATGGACCCTCTGTCCAGACAAAAGCAACGAAATGATTTAAGCGTGATAGAAAGAGGTATTACAAAAGGTGTTCTACCTTTTGCACAACACAAAACAGCGTTGCATGAACTGTCCCCACTGGACGGACAGAAAGGTTCTACTTTTCAGCGAGCTGAGGAACCCAATGGTTTACTCCTATACCGAGAAAAAACGCATTCGTAAGGATTTTGGAAAACGTCCACAAGTTCTGGACATTCCATATCTCCTTTCTATCCAGCTTGACTCGTTCCAGAAGTTTATCGAGCAAGATCCGGAAGGTCAGTATGGTCTGGAAGCAGCATTCCGTTCCGTATTCCCAATCCAAAGCTACAGCGGTAACTCTGAGCTGCAGTACGTCAGCTACCGTTTAGGCGAACCTGTATTTGATGTGAAAGAGTGTCAGATTCGTGGCGTCACGTACTCTGCACCCCTGCGCGTAAAACTGCGCCTGGTGATCTACGAGCGCGAAGCGCCGGAAGGCACAGTCAAAGACATCAAAGAACAAGAAGTGTACATGGGTGAAATTCCACTCATGACCGATAACGGTACCTTTGTTATCAACGGTACTGAGCGCGTTATCGTTTCTCAGCTGCATCGTAGCCCTGGTGTCTTCTTCGACAGCGATAAGGGTAAAACCCACTCGTCGGGTAAAGTGCTGTATAACGCACGTATCATCCCTTACCGTGGTTCATGGTTGGACTTCGAGTTTGACCCGAAAGACAACCTGTTCGTCCGTATTGACCGTCGTCGTAAGCTGCCGGCCAGTATCATCCTGCGCGCGCTGAATTATACCACTGAGCAGATCCTTGACCTGTTCTTCGACAAAGTGGTTTATGAAATTCGCGACAACAAGCTGCAGATGGAGCTGATCCCTGAGCGTCTGCGCGGTGAAACGGCCTCGTTCGATATCGAATCTAACGGTACTGTCTACGTTGAGAAAGGCCGCCGTATTACCGCGCGCCATATTCGTCAGCTGGAAAAAGACAGCGTTGCGCATATCGAAGTCCCTGTTGAATACATTGCGGGTAAAGTCGTCGCTAAAGATTACATCGACGAAGGTACCGGCGAGCTGCTGATTGCGGCGAACATGGAGCTGTCCCTGGATCTGCTGGCTAAACTGAGCCAGTCCGGTCACAAACGCATTGAAACCCTGTTCACCAACGACCTGGATCACGGCCCGTATATCTCTGAAACGCTGCGCGTTGACCCAACCAGCGATCGCCTGAGCGCGCTGGTTGAGATCTACCGTATGATGCGTCCTGGTGAGCCACCAACGCGTGAAGCGGCCGAAAACCTGTTTGAGAATCTGTTCTTCTCTGAAGACCGCTACGATCTGTCTGCGGTTGGCCGTATGAAGTTCAACCGTTCTCTGATGCGTGACGAGATCGAAGGTTCCGGTATCCTGAGCAAAGACGACATCATTCAGGTGATGAAGAAGCTCATCGGTATCCGTAACGGTATTGGCGAAGTGGATGACATCGACCACCTCGGCAACCGTCGTATCCGTTCCGTCGGCGAAATGGCAGAAAACCAGTTCCGCGTAGGTCTGGTCCGCGTTGAGCGTGCGGTGAAAGAGCGTCTGTCCCTGGGCGATCTGGATACCCTGATGCCACAGGATATGATCAACGCCAAGCCAATCTCTGCGGCAGTGAAAGAGTTCTTTGGTTCCAGCCAGCTTTCCCAGTTTATGGACCAGAACAACCCGCTGTCTGAGATCACGCACAAGCGTCGTATTTCTGCACTTGGCCCGGGCGGTCTGACCCGTGAGCGCGCAGGCTTTGAAGTTCGAGACGTACACCCGACGCACTACGGTCGCGTATGTCCAATCGAAACGCCTGAAGGTCCAAACATCGGTCTGATTAACTCGCTGTCCGTGTACGCACAGACCAACGAGTATGGTTTCCTGGAAACCCCGTACCGTCGCGTGCGCGAAGGTGTGGTAACCGACGAAATTCATTACCTCTCTGCAATTGAAGAGGGTAACTACGTTATCGCTCAGGCAAACACCAACCTCGACGACGAAGGTCACTTCGTAGACGACCTGGTGACCTGCCGTAGCAAAGGCGAATCGAGCCTGTTCAGCCGCGATCAGGTTGACTACATGGACGTTTCCACCCAGCAGGTGGTTTCCGTCGGTGCGTCACTGATCCCGTTCCTGGAGCACGATGACGCCAACCGCGCATTGATGGGTGCAAACATGCAACGTCAGGCGGTTCCAACTCTGCGTGCTGATAAGCCGCTGGTTGGTACCGGTATGGAACGCGCGGTAGCAGTTGACTCCGGTGTAACTGCCGTAGCGAAACGTGGTGGTACCGTTCAGTACGTTGATGCATCTCGTATCGTTATCAAAGTTAACGAAGACGAAATGTATCCGGGCGAAGCCGGTATCGACATCTACAACCTGACCAAATACACCCGTTCTAACCAGAACACCTGCATCAACCAGATGCCTTGCGTGAACCTGGGTGAGCCAATTGAACGTGGTGATGTGCTGGCCGACGGTCCTTCAACGGATCTGGGCGAACTGGCACTGGGTCAGAACATGCGCGTCGCGTTCATGCCGTGGAACGGCTACAACTTCGAAGACTCCATTCTTGTCTCCGAGCGCGTGGTTCAGGAAGATCGCTTCACCACTATCCACATCCAGGAACTGGCATGTGTGTCTCGTGACACCAAGCTGGGGCCAGAAGAGATCACCGCTGACATCCCTAACGTGGGTGAAGCTGCGCTCTCCAAACTGGATGAATCCGGTATCGTGTATATCGGTGCGGAAGTGACCGGTGGTGACATTCTGGTTGGTAAGGTAACGCCAAAAGGTGAGACCCAGCTGACGCCAGAAGAGAAACTGCTGCGCGCTATCTTCGGTGAGAAAGCGTCTGACGTTAAAGACTCTTCTCTGCGCGTACCGAACGGCGTGTCGGGTACCGTTATCGACGTTCAGGTCTTCACCCGCGATGGCGTGGAAAAAGACAAGCGTGCGCTGGAAATCGAAGAAATGCAGCTGAAGCAGGCGAAAAAAGACCTGTCTGAAGAACTGCAGATCCTCGAAGCTGGCCTGTTCAGCCGTATCCAATACCTGCTGGTTTCCGGTGGTGTGGAAGCGGACAAACTGGACAAGCTGCCACGCGAGCGCTGGCTTGAACTCGGCCTGACCGACGAAGAGAAACAAAACCAGCTGGAACAGCTGGCCGAGCAGTACGACGAGCTGAAGCACGAGTTTGAGAAGAAACTTGAAGCGAAGCGCCGCAAAATCACTCAGGGCGATGACCTGGCACCTGGCGTGCTGAAAATCGTTAAAGTGTATCTGGCCGTTAAACGTCAGATTCAGCCTGGTGACAAAATGGCAGGTCGTCACGGGAACAAAGGTGTTATCTCCAAGATCAACCCGATCGAAGATATGCCATACGATGAGAACGGTACGCCGGTCGACATCGTACTGAACCCGCTGGGCGTTCCATCACGTATGAACATCGGTCAGATTCTTGAAACCCACCTGGGTATGGCTGCGAAGGGCATCGGCGAGAAAATCAACGCTATGCTTAAGAAGCAGGAAGAAGTGTCCAAGCTGCGTGAGTTTATTCAGCGTGCATACGATCTGGGTACGGATATCCGCCAGAAAGTTGACCTGAACACCTTCACCGACGACGAAGTTCTGCGTCTGGCTGAGAACCTGAAAAAAGGTATGCCAATCGCAACGCCAGTGTTTGACGGCGCGAAAGAGAGCGAGATCAAAGAGCTGCTGCAGCTCGGCGGCCTGCCTTCTTCCGGTCAGATTACCCTGTTCGATGGTCGTACCGGTGAACAGTTCGAGCGTCAGGTTACCGTTGGCTATATGTACATGCTGAAGCTGAACCACCTGGTTGATGACAAAATGCATGCACGTTCTACCGGTTCTTACAGCCTGGTTACTCAGCAGCCGCTGGGTGGTAAGGCTCAGTTCGGTGGTCAGCGCTTCGGTGAGATGGAAGTGTGGGCGCTGGAAGCATACGGCGCGGCATATACCCTGCAGGAAATGCTTACCGTTAAGTCTGATGACGTGAATGGTCGTACGAAGATGTATAAAAACATCGTCGACGGCAACCATCAGATGGAACCGGGCATGCCAGAATCCTTCAACGTACTGTTGAAAGAGATTCGCTCGCTGGGTATTAACATCGAGCTCGAAGACGAGTAACCCCTGAGGTTATTCGCATCTGCTGTACTGGTTACAGGGTGCCCTGCTGCGGCAGGGCATCCCTGAGAAGTCTCACTCCGACGGGAGCTAATCCGTGAAAGACTTACTTAAGTTTCTGAAAGCGCAAACTAAGACCGAAGAGTTTGATGCGATCAAGATTGCTCTGGCCTCGCCAGACATGATCCGTTCCTGGTCTTTCGGCGAAGTTAAAAAGCCGGAAACCATCAACTATCGTACGTTCAAACCAGAACGTGACGGGCTTTTCTGTGCGCGTATTTTCGGGCCGGTAAAAGACTACGAGTGCCTGTGCGGTAAGTACAAGCGCCTGAAACACCGTGGTGTGATCTGTGAGAAGTGTGGCGTTGAAGTTACACAGACCAAAGTCCGCCGTGAGCGTATGGGCCACATTGAGCTGGCTTCTCCAACTGCGCACATCTGGTTCCTGAAATCGCTGCCATCCCGCATCGGTTTACTGCTGGATATGCCACTGCGTGATATCGAACGTGTTCTGTACTTCGAATCTTACGTGGTTGTTGAAGGCGGCATGACCAACCTCGAAAAGCGCCAGATCCTGACTGAAGAGCAGTATCTTGACGCGCTGGAAGAGTTTGGTGATGAATTCGACGCGAAAATGGGTGCGGAAGCGATCCAGGCACTGTTGAAAAACATGGACCTGGAGCAGGAGTGCGAGCAGCTGCGTGAAGAGCTGAACGAAACTAACTCCGAAACCAAGCGTAAAAAACTGACCAAGCGTATCAAGCTGCTGGAAGCGTTCGTACAGTCTGGTAACAAGCCAGAGTGGATGATCCTGACCGTGCTGCCTGTACTGCCACCGGATCTGCGTCCGCTGGTACCGCTGGACGGCGGCCGTTTCGCGACTTCAGATCTGAACGATCTGTATCGTCGCGTGATCAACCGTAACAACCGTCTGAAACGCCTGCTGGATCTGGCTGCGCCAGATATCATCGTACGTAACGAAAAACGTATGCTGCAGGAAGCGGTCGATGCGCTGCTGGACAACGGCCGTCGCGGTCGTGCGATCACCGGTTCTAACAAACGTCCTCTGAAATCTTTGGCCGATATGATCAAAGGTAAGCAGGGTCGTTTCCGTCAGAACCTGCTGGGTAAACGCGTAGACTATTCAGGCCGTTCGGTTATTACCGTAGGTCCATACCTGCGCCTGCACCAGTGTGGTCTGCCGAAGAAAATGGCACTGGAGCTGTTCAAACCGTTCATCTACGGCAAGCTGGAACTGCGTGGTCTTGCTACCACCATTAAAGCCGCTAAGAAAATGGTTGAGCGTGAAGAAGCTGTCGTTTGGGATATCCTGGACGAAGTTATCCGCGAACACCCGGTCCTGCTGAACCGTGCACCAACACTGCACCGTCTGGGCATCCAGGCGTTTGAGCCAGTACTGATCGAAGGTAAAGCGATTCAGCTTCACCCGCTGGTTTGTGCGGCATACAACGCCGACTTCGATGGTGACCAGATGGCTGTTCACGTACCGCTGACGCTGGAAGCCCAGCTGGAAGCGCGTGCGTTGATGATGTCTACCAACAACATCCTGTCTCCAGCGAACGGTGAGCCAATCATCGTTCCTTCTCAGGACGTTGTACTGGGTCTGTACTACATGACCCGTGACTGTGTTAACGCCAAAGGCGAAGGCATGGTTCTGACCGGTCCGAAAGAAGCTGAACGCGTTTACCGCGCCGGCCTCGCTTCGCTGCACGCTCGCGTTAAGGTGCGTATCACCGAGCACGAGAAAAACGAGCAGGATGAGTGGGTTTCTAAAACCAGCATCATCGACACCACCATTGGTCGTGCCATCCTGTGGATGATCGTACCAAAAGGTCTGCCTTACTCCATCGTCAACCAGGCGCTGGGTAAGAAAGCTATCTCTAAGATGCTGAACACCTGTTACCGCATCCTGGGCCTGAAGCCGACCGTTATCTTTGCTGACCAGACCATGTACACCGGCTTTGCCTATGCGGCACGTTCAGGTGCGTCTGTTGGTATCGACGACATGGTGATCCCAGAGAAGAAAGTGGAAATCATCACCGAAGCGGAAGCGGAAGTGGCTGAGATCCAGCAGCAGTTCCAGTCTGGTCTGGTTACCGCTGGCGAACGCTATAACAAAGTGATCGATATCTGGGCTGCGGCCAACGAACGCGTTGCTAAAGCGATGATGGAAAACCTGTCTACCGAACTCGTGATTAACCGCGATGGCGTGGAAGAGCGTCAGGTTTCCTTCAACAGCATCTTTATGATGGCCGACTCCGGTGCGCGTGGTTCTGCTGCACAGATTCGTCAGCTGGCCGGTATGCGTGGTCTGATGGCTAAGCCAGATGGCTCAATCATCGAAACGCCAATCACCGCGAACTTCCGTGAAGGTCTGAACGTACTCCAGTACTTCATCTCTACCCACGGTGCTCGTAAAGGTCTGGCGGATACCGCACTGAAAACGGCGAACTCCGGTTACCTGACTCGTCGTCTGGTTGACGTGGCACAGGATCTGGTTGTTACCGAAGATGACTGTGGTACCCACGAAGGTATCATGATGACCCCGGTTATCGAGGGTGGTGATGTTAAAGAGCCACTGCGTGAGCGTGTACTGGGTCGTGTGACCGCGGAAGACGTTATCAAGCCGGGCACTGCTGATATCCTGCTGCCGCGTAATACGCTGCTGCATGAAGCACAGTGTGACCTGTTGGAAGAACACTCTGTTGACAGCCTGAAAGTACGTTCCGTAGTAAGCTGCGAAACCGACTTCGGCGTATGTGCCCACTGCTACGGTCGTGACCTGGCGCGTGGCCACATCATCAACAAAGGTGAAGCGATCGGTGTTATCGCTGCACAGTCAATCGGTGAGCCGGGTACACAGCTGACGATGCGTACCTTCCACATCGGTGGTGCGGCATCGCGTGCGGCTGCTGAATCCAGCATCCAGGTTAAGAACAAAGGTACCATTAAACTCTCTAACGCTAAGTCGGTAACCAACTCCGCTGGCAAGCTGGTGATTACTTCACGTAATACCGAGCTGAAGATGATCGATGAATTCGGTCGTACGAAAGAGAGCTATAAAGTTCCTTACGGTTCTACCATGGCGAAAGGTGATGGCGAGCAGGTTGCAGCGGGCGAAACCGTAGCAAACTGGGATCCGCACACCATGCCGGTTATCACCGAAGTGAGCGGTTTCATTCGCTTTACTGACATGATCGATGGCCAGACCATTACCCGCCAGACGGATGACCTGACCGGTCTGTCCTCGCTGGTTATCCTGGACAGTGCTGAGCGTACTGCCGGTGCTAAAGATCTGCGTCCGGCACTGAAAATCGTTGATGCTAACGGTAACGACGTGATGATCCCTGGCTCTGATATGCCAGCTCAGTACTTCCTGCCGGGTAAAGCGATTGTTCAGCTGGAAGATGGCATCAAGATCAGTTCTGGTGACACCCTGGCGCGTGTTCCGCAGGAATCTGGCGGTACCAAGGACATCACCGGTGGTCTGCCACGCGTTGCTGACCTGTTCGAAGCCCGTCGTCCGAAAGAGCCGGCAATCCTGGCTGAGATCAGCGGCATCATCTCCTTCGGTAAAGAAACCAAAGGCAAACGTCGTCTGGTAATCACGCCAATCGACGGTAGCGATCATTACGAAGAGATGATTCCGAAATGGCGTCAGCTGAACGTGTTCGAAGGTGAACGCGTAGAGCGCGGTGACGTTGTTTCCGATGGTCCAGAGTCTCCACATGACATCCTGCGTCTGCGCGGCGTGCATGCGGTGACCCGCTACATCACTAACGAAGTGCAGGAAGTTTACCGCCTGCAGGGCGTTAAGATTAACGATAAGCACATTGAAGTTATCGTTCGTCAGATGCTGCGTAAAGCGACCATTGCCAGCGCAGGAAGCACTGACTTCCTCGACGGTGAGCAGGTTGAATTCTCACGCGTTAAAATCGCTAACCGCGAGCTGGAAGCTAACGGCAAAATCTCTGCAACGTTTGCACGAGACCTGCTGGGTATTACCAAAGCTTCCCTGGCAACCGAGTCGTTTATCTCTGCGGCATCGTTCCAGGAAACCACGCGCGTACTGACCGAAGCAGCCGTTGCGGGCAAACGCGACGAACTGCGCGGCCTGAAAGAGAACGTTATCGTTGGCCGTCTGATCCCAGCCGGTACCGGTTACGCTTATCATCAGGATCGTATGCGTCGTAAAGCTGCGGGCGAGGCACCAGTTGTGCCAGTCGTCACGGCTGATGAAGCGTCTGCCAGCCTGGCAGAATTGCTGAACGCCGGCCTGGGCGGTAACGACGATTAATCGTCAGCTGCTTATGGCATAGTAAAGACCTCGCTTCGGCGAGGTTTTTTTTCGCCCATAAAAAGTCGACAGGGATATGACGATGTTTAGAAGAACACTTTTGATCGCCGCTGTTCTGATGCCGGCCGTGTCATCGGCTACGCAGGCCGCTGCAACACCTGATGCACCGCTGCAAAAAGTCTTCAGGAACTGGCAGGTGACCTGCAACAACCTCAACGACTGCGACATTCGCAATCTGGATGAGGGGCTGCGTATTATTCTTGAGCGTAAAGCCGGCGCTGACGGCAGCGTTGAGCTGAAATTCCAGGCGTTCGGTAATGACAGTCCCGAAGGGATCTGGCTGGATGGCAAACAATGGCCGACCGATATCACCTTCTCGAAAGCGTCAGACGATGATTTCAATGTGGCTTCCTCCACCCGCCTGGCCACGATCCAGCAGTGGATTCAGGCCAGTAAAAACGCACTGGCGCTGTCACTGTCACCGCAGGGGGATGCTGCTTCCCTCAGTGGGCTGAATGCGGCGCTGCTGCTGGTGGATGAACGCCAGGGTCGACTGAAAAATCAGACCGCTCTGCTGCGGGTCGGTAACAATGAGCCTGCCATGGTGCCAGCACGACCTGCGGCGCCGGCGTTTGATTTTCGCGTACCAGATGTTATGCAGTTGGATAATGCACAGATGTTAATCGATGGAGCAATAAAAACGAATTCGGCACTGTTAGAAAAAGAAAGCTGCGAGCCGAATGCGGAGAACCGCGGCCGCAGCGAAGCGCAGCCGCTGAATGATAAACAGGCGCTTGTGCTCCTTAACTGCGGACTTGGCGCGTATCAGTCCTCCAGTATGTTGTTTATCAGCGATCGTACCGATCCCACCCGATCGGCGTCGCTAACGTTGCCACTGCCTTTGCCGGGTGAAAATGGCCAGCCGGAAATGCTTAGCTGGTTTACCGAAGCCGAGTATGACCCGAAAACGGCGACGTTGTTCTTCTCAGGGCGCGGGCGCGGTATTGCTGACTGCGGTCATAGCGGCAGTTGGAAATATGACGGGAAAACATTTCATCTGGCCAGCTATAACAGCCAGCCCTCCTGCAACGGCGGAGAGCCCGGTGACTGGCCCTCTGTCTGGGTGACGGCAGGATCCGGGCAATAATTTACGACGAAATAAGCGAGCCACCGTCGGGCAGCCCGCTGGTAATAAAAAAAGAGCAACGGAGACAGGACATCTCCGCTGCCCCGGGCGCGCGATCCGCCCAAGCCACATCACTTATAGTGCCGGACATCATGGCAGGTCAGCCCGATGTCCTTCAGCTGCGCATCGCTCAGCCGGGAGAGAATTTTTCGGGTGCATGCCCGCATACGCTGCTGCTGCCAGTGGCGGTAAGGAACGATAAAGATCGCTTTGATCAAACCCCAACTGAATGGTTTAGCTGCTCTGTTTTCTTGAAACTCCATCATTTTCCCCTCAGTGCCGCGGTGTATGAACAGTATTCTGTCGCAGGAGGCATAAATGATACAGATGCAGAAATACTGTTTTATTGACATACAGATGCCGTGATACGCTGACTGAATGGTCATAAAGACGCTAATCTGTACTGGTTTTTGTTCCGGGATAGCGATGAGGGGGATACGATGACGCGTTACCAATATCTGGCCGATCTGCTGGCGCAGCGCATAGAGCAGGGTCTTTACCAGGCGGGAGAGCGGCTGCCGTCGGTGCGGCTGCTAAGCAGTGAGCACGGCGTCAGCATCAGTACGGTTCAGCAGGCTTACTATCTGCTGGAAGAGAGGCAGCTCATCACCCCGCAGTCGCGATCGGGATACTTTGTCACGCCGCGCAAGGCCGCTCCACCGGTCCCGGCGATCACCCGACCGGTCCAGCGACCGGTTGAGATCACCCAGTGGGATGCCGTGCTCCACCTGCTCGAAGCGCGATCCGATGAGCAAATGCTCCAGCTGGGCAGCGGGATGCCGGACGTCGGGCAGCCCACGCTGAAACCGTTATGGAAATCCATTAGCCGGGTTGCTCAGCAGCAGGATGAACGGCTGCTGGGCTATGACACGCTGTATGGGATCCCGGAACTGCGTGAACAGATTGCGCGCCTGATGATCGACAGCGGCTGCCAGCTGGAGGCGGATGACATCGTCATCACTACCGGCTGCCATGAGGCTTTGTCGATATCGATACGCGCGGTTTGCCAGCCTGGCGATATCATCGCCGTTGAGTCGCCAACGTTTCACGGCATCATGCAAACCCTGCGCGGATTTGGCATTCGGGCGATAGAGATCCCCACCGATTCCTGCAGCGGCATCAGTCTTGAAGCGCTGGAGCTGGCCTTTGAGCAATGGCCAATCAAAGCCGTGGTGGTGGTGCCAAACTGTAATAACCCGCTGGGATTTATTATGCCGGAGCACCGCAAGCGCGCCCTGCTGACGCTGGCACAGCGTTTTGATGCGGCAATTATTGAGGATGATGTGTACGGCGAGCTGGCTTTTGACTATCCGCGGCCGATTACCATCAAGTCGCTGGATACCGATGGCCGCGTTTTGCTCTGTAGTTCATTCTCAAAAATTCTGGCTCCGGGACTGCGGGTGGGCTGGGTGGTACCGGGACGCTATTTCGACCGCGTGCTGCATATGAAGTACATCGTCACCGGGTCGACAACAACGCTGACGCAGATGGCGGTTGCCAGCTTTATTCGCCAGGGTTACTACCAGCCACACCTGCGGCGTATGCGTATCACCTATCAGCGAAATCAGGAGATTTTCACCCGCCTGGTACGCCAGCATTTTCCCTGCGGTATTTGCGTCACTCGTCCTCAGGGGGGCTTTCTGATCTGGGTTGAACTACCGGAAGCGTTTGATTCACACCGGCTCAATGCTGAACTGCGTGAGTCCAAAATCCAGATTGCCGTCGGTTCGCTGTTTTCCGCCTCGGGCAAGTACCGCAACTGTCTGCGGCTGAGCTATGCCCAGACCTGCACGGACAAAACCGAACGGGCACTGGCTATCCTGGGTGCTGCCGTCGAGAGGGCGATGCAATACTGTTCGCCGGTATGTGAACGGACGATGGTCGAAGACGTTCAGGAAGAAGGCAGGGCCAGCGAGAAGGAACAGCGCTGACCCTGGCTGACGGCGGAACTGCCGCCTGCGCAGTGAATATAGCAGCATCCGCCGGGGGGGAAAGCCGCAGAGACTGGGCCTGCGGCGTGGCTTCATGACTGCTTATCGCCGTTGCGACACCTTACATTTTATTGTGCAGCGCCTTGCGGAGATTCAATCAGATCCAGCAGCCGGCGGGTTGCCGCCTGCCAGTCGTCCGCTTTGGTGATAGCACTGACCACCGCCACGCTGCCGACGCCGGTTGCCAGCACTGCCGGGACGCGATCGATGCTGATACCCCCAATCGCCACGGTTGAGACACCCTGCAAACGCTGAATGTGACGGGTCAGTTCGACCAGCCCCTGCGGCGCAGATGGCATATCTTTGGTCTGCGTAGGGAAGACATGGCCCAGTGCGATGTACGAAGGCTGAACGGCCAGTGCGCGATCCAGCTCGGCATCATCGTGAGTAGACAGTCCCAGCCGCAGCCCGGCAGCGTGAATCGCATCAAGGTCGGCGATATCCAGATCTTCCTGCCCCAGGTGAACGCCATAGGCCTGATGTTTGATCGCCAGACGCCAGTAGTCGTTAATAAACAGCCTCGCCTGGTAACGTTTACCGAGGGCAATCGCCTCCGCGATCTGCTGCTCTACTTCCTCATCCTGACGATCTTTAATGCGTAGCTGAATAGTGCGCACACCAAAATCCAGCAGGCGGGCAATCCATTCTACGGTTTCCACCACCGGATAAAGCCCAAGCCGGGCATCGGTTGCGGGAAAAGGACCACGACTCATACATTTTCCTCGGTTTTAAGCGCATCGGCACGGTGATACAGTTCACCGCCGCGAGTGCGGAATTCATCAGACATCTGCGCCATACCGATCTCAATCGGCACGGCCTGAGCTTGCTGGCGCGCGGCGTATTCGCGTACTTCCTGGGTGATCTTCATCGAACAGAACTTTGGGCCGCACATTGAGCAGAAGTGCGCCACCTTACCGGATTCCTGCGGCAGGGTTTCATCATGATAGGCGCGGGCTGTATGCGGATCGAGGGCAAGGTTGAACTGATCTTCCCAGCGAAACTCGAAGCGCGCCTTCGACATCGCATTATCACGGATCTGCGCACCCGGATGGCCTTTGGCGAGATCGGCAGCGTGCGCAGCAATTTTATAGGTAATCAGACCCTGTTTAACATCTTCTTTGTTGGGTAAGCCAAGGTGCTCTTTCGGCGTTACATAGCACAGCATCGCGCAGCCAAACCAGCCGATCATTGCGGCCCCAATTCCCGACGTAAAGTGGTCGTAGCCTGGCGCGATATCGGTGGTCAGCGGGCCGAGCGTATAAAACGGTGCTTCATGGCAGTGCTCCAGCTGCTCGGTCATATTACGGCGGATCATCTGCATTGGTACGTGGCCCGGCCCCTCAATCATCACCTGCACATCGTACTCCCAGGCAATTTTGGTCAGTTCTCCCAGCGTATGCAGCTCGGAAAACTGTGCTTCGTCATTGGCATCCTGAATCGATCCCGGGCGCAGGCCGTCACCCAGTGAGAGGGATACGTCATAGGCGGCGCAAATTTCACAGATTTCCCGGAAATGCAGGTAGAGGAAGCTCTCTTTATGGTGCGACAGGCACCATTTGGCCATGATCGATCCCCCACGTGAAACAATCCCGGTCAATCGTTTTGCCGTCATTGGCACGTACCGCAACAGCACACCGGCGTGAATGGTGAAATAGTCAACGCCCTGTTCGGCCTGCTCCAGTAGCGTATCGCGGAAAATTTCCCAGTTAAGATCTTCCGCCACCCCGTTGACCTTCTCCAGCGCCTGGTAGATCGGTACGGTGCCGATCGGGACCGGGCTGTTGCGCAGGATCCATTCGCGTGTTTCATGGATATAGCGACCGGTGGAAAGATCCATCACCGTATCCGCGCCCCAGCGTGCTGACCACACCAGCTTTTCAACCTCCTCCTCAATCGAAGAACTGACAGCGGAGTTGCCGATATTGGCGTTGATTTTCACCAGGAAGTTACGCCCAATGATCATCGGTTCGGATTCCGGATGGTTAATATTAGCCGGAATGATCGCCCGCCCGGCGGCGACTTCCTGGCGCACAAACTCCGCGCTGATATTTTCCGGCAGGCTGGCACCAAAACCGTTGCCCGGATGCTGTTGCAGCAGGATTTCACCCCGGATGCGTTCGCGGCCCATATTCTCGCGGATGGCGATATATTCCATTTCCGGGGTGATCACGCCAAGGCGTGCGTAATGCATCTGGGTGACACAGCGGCCAGCCAGTGCGCGGCGCGGGCGCGGGAGATTGTCGAAGCGCAGATGATCCAGTCCTTCATCGGCCAGTCGCTGCTGGGTATAGACCGAGCTGAGTTCGGTCATTTCTTCCGTATCGGCGCGCTGATTAATCCAGGCGCTGCGCAGTTTTTCAATGCCGCGATGCACGTCGATAGTGGCGGCCGGATCGCCGTAGGGGCCAGCCGTGTCATACACCGGGACCGGTTCATTCTCTTCCAGCGTTGGGTCATCTTTACTGCCCCCAACGACGGTGGGACTGAGCTGAATTTCACGCATCGGAACGCGGATATCGTCCCGGGATCCGGTCAGATAAATACGTTTTGAATTGGGGAATGCCGTACCCTGCAGGGAATCAATAAACTGCTGAGCTTCAGCGCGCTGTTCGCGGCGGTTTGTTTTTTTCTCAACGAGAAGTTTTTCAACGGTAGACATAGCAAATTCCTGAATTATTAGGGAAAGTTGCTTGCCTGGAGGCGGGAGTAATTTGAACGATGTGAAACATTTTATTTCGCATCATCACAGACGATTTTACTCTTGTTCCCTTCGCAGGTGTTAACCTGAACAGGTTCCGCGGATCCCGAATTAACGGTCTCAGCCCCGTGGGGCACTCCGACAAGAAATGCTGCCCGATATTCTGGCCTGAACGCCAGAAAATCAGTTTTCAGTCAAAGCAAAATGTTTTTTGCTCAAACTAAATAGCCCCTTCAGCATAAAGGGGCTATTTGGAAACTACAAGCAATTCACAATCTGATAACGCATCAGGCGGAAGGGGCAAGGGGCGCCTCATCTTCAGTCCTCTGATTTTCAGCCACTTTTTCTAAAGCCAGCTTGATGAATTTATCTTCCAGCACAAAGCGTTCAGCCAGTACCTCGCCAACCAGCGAAAGCGTTCTCTGGAAATCGACGGAGTTATCCGTTTCAATAGCCTTTTCCAGATACGTATCGTAAATATGCATAATGTGGTCGGTATTGGCGCGTAAAGAGGGATAAATCAACGCCGCCTGCGCCAGCTGTTGGGTGCCTTCAAGCTCTTTGATAAAACGTTCATAGGCGGTGAAGTGACCGGTTGAGAGATAATCCACCAGGCTCTGACAGAAATTATCCAGCGCATTTTCATCGAGCGCCGCCTGCGATTCCTTGTTAGGCTTTAAACCGGCCATTTGGTAATAGGCAATCAGCAGCTGCTTGCGGGAGAGCAAACAGAAATCGACCAGTTCACTGCAGCCGCCAACGCGTGCGGCCAGATTTTCTAACTGGTTAAGCATGTTCATCTCCGTGAGTATTATTTTTAATGCCTGACCTCAAACCAGTCTTTGAGCTGAGGATGATAAGCAAGTTATGGAACGTCAAATATCAAGCGTAGACACTGGCTGGTGGGTTGTCAGCCACGAACATAAAATTTGGTTACCAAAAGGCGAAATTCCGCGAGGATCTGCCGAATCGCTCGGACTGACGGGATCAAAAGGATCGCCCATCGGTGAATGGCAGGGGGAAACGGTCTGGTTGATCTGTCAAAGCCGGGCACAGGAAATCGGATCGCTGCGCCAGCTGCTTGGTCAGGAAACCGGGTTGTTTCAGCTGGTCGGTCGGGGTATCCAGCTGGCGGAGTTTTACCGCTCACATCGCTGGTGTGGTTACTGTGGGCATGAGATGCATCACAGTAAAACCGAATGGGCATGCCTGTGCAGCCACTGCCGCCAGCGCTACTATCCGCAAATCGCTCCCTGTATCATTGTCGCCATCCGCCGCGGGGATGAGATTTTGCTGGCGCAGCACACCCGCCACCGTAACGGTATCTATACCGTGCTGGCTGGTTTTGCTGAAGTCGGTGAAACCCTTGAGCAGACCGTTGCGCGTGAAGTCATGGAAGAAGCGTCTATTAAGGTGAAAAACCTGCGTTACGTTTCCTCACAGCCGTGGCCGTTCCCGCAGTCGCTGATGATGGCCTTTATGGCCGACTATGATTCGGGGGAAATTAACATCGACCCCAAAGAGCTGCTGGATGCGGGCTGGTATCGCTACGATGCCTTACCGCTGCTGCCGCCTGCAGGCACTATTGCCCGGCGTTTAATTGAAGATACCGTCGCGCTGTGCCGTGCAGAGTCAGAATAAAGTTTGCGGATGATTGGCGATCAATAGTCTGGTTTCGTGTTTACCCTGGCCCGCTGCTGTGTGAGGCCAGGGTGTTTAATTCAGTACAGATATAATGACCTTTAGGTTTATCTCCCCGTTAAATTCTAATATGATTCACATCGTGGAAGATTTTAAGCACGCAACATGGAATAGTTTTCAATTACCTCCGCCTGTCGCTTTTAATTCATGACACCAGAGATGGCTTTTTTTAAGCTTAAAGTGCCATTTCCTGATATATATTATTAAATCCTTTGAACGCAACGTGACTTATTCCTGTGCAGGCGTTGACTGTTCGGCGGGTAAAAATCCATCAGGGTGATCCATATGTAGGTTGGACGTCGGTATGTTTGAAACTAAAACACAATATTATCTTTGGGGGATCTGGGTTCTCTGGATCGGCAGTATTATTGCTTTTTTGCTGTCGCACAGGCTATCAATGCTAATTTTCCTTAGCGGTATGGGATGCCTCATCCTGTTTCGTCTGTCGTCATATCTACGCGTTCACAGAGTGGTTATAAATATGTTTAATTTCAGTAAGAAAGAAGAAGTTCAGGCATCGGAAAAGTTGGCTTCGCCGGCCAGTGCAGCGTGTGAAAATATTAACATTGATCCCTTTGCTGAAAGTAACAATATAAAGGAAACAACTATTTCACCGGGAACAATGCTGCGGGGTGAAATAACTAATGAAAATAACATTACTATCAGTGGCGAAGTGGAAGGGGATATAACCAGTAAAAAAATCACGCAGATCGGTAAAGAAGGTCGTGTGGTTGGCAAAGTTACTTCGTTCAAACTGATCGTAAACGGTCTGCTGAAAGGATGCTGCTACGCTAAAACTGTAGTGATAATGTCGCGAGGAAGAATAGAAGGCGATGTTTATGCTAGTGAGTTCTCAATTGAGAAAGGCGGCGTATTTATTGGTAATTCCCACTGGGTTGAAGAAACCTCTGAAATAAAGGATAAAAAAGGAAAGGTTTCAAACGGCTCGTCCGGTGAACGTACGCCTTCGCTGGTTCCTGTTGACGGCGGTGCCGTGAAAAATAATCAGCTACAGGCGAAGAAATAAGAGGCGAGGTGCTGTTTCAGGCTGAATGCGCCACCGTGTCGTTATGGCCGCGATGGGTACGGGCAGGGAGGGTGTGCCCTCTCTTCAATTTATTGAGCCACCGGGCACCGTCAATCAGGATAAATGATACACTACCGACTTGTTTGGAGTAGAGAGCCCTGCGATGAGTGAATTGAAGAACGACCGTTATTTGCGCGCCCTGCTGCGCCAGCCTGTTGATGTCACCCCCGTATGGATGATGCGCCAGGCCGGACGCTATTTGCCGGAATACAAAGCCACACGTGCCGTAGCCGGTGACTTTATGTCGCTGTGCAAAAATGCCGAGTTGGCCTGTGAAGTAACGCTGCAGCCGCTGCGGCGCTATGCGCTGGATGCGGCCATCCTGTTCTCCGACATCCTGACGATCCCCGATGCGATGGGACTGGGCCTCTATTTTGAAGCGGGAGAAGGTCCGCGCTTTTCGCACCCGGTGACCTGCCGCGCTGACGTTGAAAAGTTACCGATTCCCGATCCCGAGCAGGAACTGGGCTACGTCATGAACGCCGTGCGGACCATCCGCAAAAACTTAAACGGTGAAGTGCCGCTGATCGGTTTCTCCGGTAGTCCGTGGACGCTGGCGACCTATATGGTGGAGGGCGGCAGCAGTAAAGCCTTCACCAAACTGAAAAAAATGATGTATGCCGAGCCGCAGACGCTACATCTAATGCTCGACAAGCTTGCTGACAGCGTGACTCTTTATCTTAACGCTCAGATTCGCGCCGGCGCGCAGTCGGTGATGATCTTCGACACCTGGGGTGGCGTACTGACGGGCCGCGACTATCGTGAGTTCTCGCTCTATTACATGCATAAGATCGTTGATGGCTTGCTGCATGAGAACGACGGTCGCCGGGTTCCGGTGACGCTGTTTACCAAAGGGGGAGGACAGTGGCTGGAAGAGATGGCCGCCACTGGCTGTGATGCCCTGGGTCTCGACTGGACGACCGATATTGCTGATGCCCGTCGTCGCGTGGGTGACAAAGTGGCGCTGCAGGGAAATATGGATCCCTCCATGCTTTACGCATCTCCTGCGCGTATTGAGCAGGAAGTCGCGGGTATCCTTGAAGGCTATGGCCAGGGTTCAGGGCACGTCTTCAATCTTGGCCACGGAATTCATCAGGACGTACCGCCAGAACATGCAGGCGCGTTTGTGGAGGCGGTGCACAAGCTTTCGCGCCCTTATCACCAGGAGTAAAATATGGATATCGCCGCACTGCGTGAAGAGCAGCGTACCCGCGCTGCTGAAGTCGTTCTTCAGGATGATTTTGACGTCATGCCTCCCCGGCTGATTGGCGGCGCGGATGTCGGCTTTGAGCAGGGCGGGGAGGTAACGCGTGCCGCCCTGGTGATACTCGAATACCCCTCACTCAGGCTGATTGAGCATCAGGTGGCGCGTATCGCCACCACCATGCCCTATATCCCCGGCTTTCTTTCCTTCCGTGAAACCCCGGCGCTGCAGGCCGCCTGGCAGCAGCTCAGCCACCGGCCCGATCTTCTGCTGGTGGATGGGCACGGTATCGCCCACCCGAGACGGCTTGGCGTGGCGAGTCATTTTGGTCTGCTGGTGGATGTGCCGACGATTGGCGTGGCGAAAAAGCGCCTGTGCGGGGCATTTACGCCGCCGGACGCAGAACCCGGCAGCCATCAGCCGCTGATGGATAAAGACCAGCAGCTTGGCTGGGTGCTGCGCAGTAAAGCGCGCTGTAATCCACTGTTTATTTCCACCGGGCACCGTGTCAGCCAGGCTACCGCTCTGCAATGGGTGGAAAACTGTTTGTGCGGCTATCGTTTGCCGGAACCCACGCGGTGGGCGGATGCGGTTGCATCCCGACGCCGGGCTTTTACCTCGCTGCTACAGGGTTAACCGTGCTGCTGTGGACCTTTTCAGGTACACTTCCCGCAGCGCGTTAATTCTGAGACCCTGATATGTTACGTAACCCTATTCATTTACGGCTGGAAAAGCTGGAAAGCTGGCAGCATGTGACCTTTATGGCCTGCCTGTGTGAGCGGATGGCCCCAAACTACCGTGCATTTTGCCAGCAGACCGGTTTTGGCGATGGCCAACTGTATCGTCGAATTCTCGATCTCCTGTGGGAAACCCTGGTGGTGAAGGATGCGAAGGTCAACTTCGACAGCCAGCTGGAAAAGCTGGAAGAAGCCATCCCTTCCGCTGATGATTATGACCTGTACGGCGTCTATCCGGCGATTGATGCCTGCGTGGCGCTCAGTGAACTGCTGCACTCCCGTCTGAGCGGTGAAACGCTGGCCCATGCTATTGCCGTGAGTGAAACATCGATTACCACCGTGGCCATGCTGGAAATGACCCACGCCGGGCGCGAAATGACCGAAGAAGAGCTAAAAGTGAATCCCGCTGTTGAAGAGGAATGGGACATCCAGTGGGAGATTTTCCGCCTGCTGGCAGCCTGCGAGGAGAGGGACATCGAGCTGATCAAAGGGCTGCGATCCGACCTGCGCGAATCCGGGATCAGTAACATCGGGATAGAATTTCATCAATAAGGCCACAAAACGTGACTTCAGGCCAGATTTGTAGCGCCTTTGGGCTTCACATTCGCCCCCACTCTGGTCTACATTTGGGGGGCTGAAAAATGTGGCTATCGGTGCGTGTAGGCAGGAGAGTGCCAGAATCTGGTTTTTCCCCTCGCACTCGGTGCTTAGCAAGCGATAAATACACTGTAAGGATAACTTATGAACAAGACTCAACTGATTGATGTAATTGCGGACAAAGCGGACCTGTCTAAGACCCAGGCTAAAGCTGCACTGGAATCCACTCTGGCTGCGATTACTGAGTCTCTGAAAGAAGGTGATGCTGTACAACTGGTTGGTTTTGGTACCTTTAAAGTTAACCACCGTGCTGAGCGTACTGGCCGCAACCCGCAGACTGGCAATGAGATCAAAATTGCTGCTGCAAACGTACCAGCATTCGTTTCTGGTAAAGCACTGAAAGACGCCGTTAAGTAATCGTCTGACAGTGAAGAGTTTAAACAGGGGGGCGAATTCGCCCCCTTTGTTTATCTGTTTCTCATCTTCTGATGTGTTTCCCTCTGCTGCCGCAGCCCGCTAATGATTTTGTGATACTCTTTTATCATGAAACTAATGCTTCCTTTTCGTATCCCTGTTCTCACTCTGCTGCTGCTGTTAACCGGCTGCGGTTCGCATTCCGATCTGCCCGATTTTACCGCCAGCGGCTATCTTGCCGATCGAGGTGCCGTAAGGATATGGCGGAAGGATGACCAGAAAAAAATCGCCCATATGATGACCATCTTTACCCCTTTTAGCGGTGGCGCAACGGAAACGACGGATTATCAGTGGCAGGATGGCAAACCGGTGTCGATTGAACGTCATACTGCTGGCCAACAGCCTGATGACGTGACGCTGCGTTTCGATCACGATGGCGCGTTAAGCTTTATGCAGCGCCAGCTTGCCGGGCACCGGGAGCCATTATCTGCTGATGAAGTGGCGCTTTATCAGTTTGATGCGCAGCGGATGGTCAAGATCAGTGATGACCTGCTCAGCGGGCGGGTGATGCTGACGCAGGGAGTCTGGTCGTTGGGCGGCACGGTAAAAACCTGTCAGGGGAATGAAGTGAGGCCCGACTTCGATATGCTTGAACGAGAGCACATTGATAAACAGCAGAACACCTCCGCCACTCCACTCAGCGTTGCCTGGCTGGAAACACCCGGTGATACCCAACTGCTGTTGGTCAGCACGGAAGATTTCTGTAAGAGCGAGCCGAAAGACGCGGATTTCTAGCCTGGCGGTGGGTGAGATGAGCGCGCCGGGTTTTCATCAGAGGTAAAAAAGGGGCGGGGATTATTCATCCACCCCTTCTGAGTGTGTCAGGCATCACGCCCGGCAGCAGACACGCGTTCTCTGCCCTGGGTGCGACCGACCGGCATCGTTACTTACGGTCGATGGCGCGGTAGCCGATGTCTTTACGGCAGAAGCTGCCTTTCCAGGAGATTGGCTGCGCCAGCTCGTAAGCACGCTTCTGTGCGGCAGCGACATCTGCACCCAGTGCGGTAACGCACAGTACGCGCCCGCCGTTGGTGACCACCAGGTCGTCTTCCAGGGTGGTACCCGCGTGGAATACCTTACCGTCGGCGACTTCTTCCAGCGGTAAACCGTGAATTTGATCGCCAGTGGCGTAATCACCCGGATAACCACCGGCTGCCAGTACCACACCCAGTGACGGGCGAGGATCCCAGACGGAATCTTTCTGATCCAGTTTACCGTCAACGGCGGCCAGGCAGAGATCAACCAGATCCGACTGCAGGCGCAGCATGATCGGTTGAGTTTCCGGATCGCCGAAGCGGCAGTTAAACTCGATCACCTTCGGCTGGCCGCTTTTATCGATCATCAGACCGGCATACAGAAAACCGGTGTAGACGTTGCCTTCAGCTGCCATGCCGCGCACGGTTGGCCAGATCACCTCATCCATCACGCGCTGGTGGATTTCATCGGTCACTACCGGGGCCGGGGAGTAGGCCCCCATACCGCCGGTGTTCGGGCCGGTATCCGCATCGCCAACGCGCTTATGGTCCTGGCTGGTGGCCATTGGCAGCACGTTCTCGCCGTCAACCATCACGATGAAGCTGGCTTCTTCGCCATCAAGGAACTCTTCCACCACGATGCGGTGACCCGCATCGCCGAACGCGTTACCGGCCAGCATATCCTGGATGGCGTCTTCGGCTTCCTGCAGCGTCATCGCCACAATCACGCCTTTACCCGCAGCAAGGCCATCGGCCTTGATCACGATGGGGGCACCTTTCTCACGCACGTAGGCGAGGGCTGGCTCAACTTCAGTAAAGTTCTGGTATTCCGCCGATGGGATCTGATGGCGGGCCAGGAAGTCCTTAGTGAAGGCTTTAGAACCTTCCAACTGCGCAGCGGCCTGAGTGGGGCCAAAGATTTTCAGACCGGCCGCGCGGAATGTATCCACCACGCCTTTCACCAGCGGCGCTTCCGGACCAACGATGGTCAGATCGATTTTCTCACTCAGAGCAAAGTCCAGCAGGCCCTGAATGTCGGTTGGGCTGATAGCCACGTTCTGCAGCGCAGGCTCCAGTGCGGTACCTGCATTGCCCGGCGCAACGAACACGGTGTCAGCCAGCGGTGACTGAGCGGCTTTCCAGGCAAGCGCATGTTCACGGCCGCCGTTACCAATAACCAAAATTTTCATTCGAGACTCCGTAATTAATGGCGGAAATGACGCATGTCGGTAAAGATCATCGCAATGCCGTGTTCATCGGCCGCGGCAATCACTTCGTCATCGCGAATCGATCCACCCGGCTGGATCACGCAGGTAATCCCCACGGCGGCAGCGGCATCGATACCATCGCGGAACGGGAAGAAGGCATCAGAGGCCATGGCTGAGCCTTTAACTTCCAGGCCTTCATCAGCGGCTTTGATACCGGCAATTTTTGCAGAGTAGACGCGGCTCATCTGGCCTGCACCTATCCCAATGGTCATATTGTCACGGGCATAGACGATGGCGTTAGATTTGACGAATTTAGCCACTTTCCAGCAGAACAGCGCATCACGCAGCTCCTGCTCGCTCGGCTGGCGCTTGCTGACCACGCGCAGCTGGCTCTCATTGACCATGCCCAGATCGCGATCCTGCACCAGCAGGCCGCCGTTCACGCGCTTGAAGTCCAGACCGTTCTGGCGCTGCTGCCACTGGCCGCAGGTCAGTACGCGAACGTTTTGCTTCGCAGCGGTCACTTTCAGGGCCGCTTCGCTGGCAGATGGCGCAATGATCACTTCCACAAACTGACGGCTGATAATGGCCTGAGCCGTGGCTTCATCCAGCTCGCGGTTGAACGCGATGATCCCGCCAAAGGCTGAAGTTGGGTCGGTTTTGTACGCGCGTTCGTAGGCATCAAGAATCGAGCCACCGACCGCCACGCCACACGGGTTGGCATGCTTAACGATGACGCAGGCTGGCTGGTCAAACTCTTTTACGCATTCCAGTGCCGCGTCGGTATCGGCGATGTTGTTATAAGAAAGCGCTTTGCCCTGAACCTGCTGCGCGGTAGCCACCGAGGCTTCGGAAACATTCTCTTCTATATAGAAGGCCGCATCCTGATGGCTGTTCTCACCGTAGCGCATATCCTGCTTCTTGATGAAGTTCAGATTCAGCGTACGTGGGAAACGACCGGCAGGGGCCGAGGTCTCACCATGATAGGCAGGAACAAGGCTACCAAAGTAGTTGGCGATCATGCCGTCGTAGGCGGCGGTATGTTCGAATGCCTTGATAGCCAGATCGAAACGGGTTTCCAGCGTCAGCGAGTTCTCGTTGGCGTCCAGCTCGGCCACGATAGTCTGGTAGTCGCTGCTCTTCACTACGATCGCCACGTCTTTGTGGTTCTTGGCAGCAGAGCGAACCATGGTGGGGCCACCGATATCGATATTCTCTACCGCATCTTCCAGCGAGCAGCCTTCGCGTGCAACGGTCTGGGCAAACGGATAAAGGTTAACGACGACCATATCAATAGGAGAGATGCTGTGCTCGGACATGATGGCGTCGTCCTGACCGCGGCGTCCTAAGATGCCACCATGCACTTTCGGGTGCAGCGTTTTGACGCGTCCATCCATCATTTCCGGGAAACCGGTGTAGTCAGACACTTCAGTCACGGGCAGGCCAGCATCGGCCAGCAGGCGGGCGGTACCGCCAGTGGAGAGCAGCTCTACGCCACGTTGAGAAAGCGCCTGAGCGAATTCGAGGATACCGGCTTTGTCAGACACGCTGAGCAGCGCGCGGCGTACAGGACGACGTTGTTGCATGGTGGTTTTATCCCTTGGCTTTGGATCGCATATAAAGAGCGTTATATGAAGCTTAGTCTTTCTCTTCTCTATATAGAGGAAGATAAGTTTCAGGTAACGCCCCTGAAAGGGGCTTCCATTACGCGCGGGCATTGTAGCGAAAACGTTTGCGTGTTGCTCGTCAAAATTGTCATTCAATAAAGAATGTGGATAAGTTTGTGCATAAACAGGTATAAGGCGGGGTTTTGCTGTGGAATGCAGCAAACGGTAAAATTATCGCAATTTAGCCCTTGTCAGCCGTCGAGAACTCCCTATAATGCGCAACCACTGAGACGGCACAACGACTGAGAGGTCAGCCACTCAGAGGTTCAGGAAGTCTCTGAATCGCCGGAAAAAACTTCTCAAAAAGAAGTTGACTCCGAAGGAGAAGAGCGTAATATACGCCTCCTCGCAGCAGGAAGCCTCGGCACTGACTG
>NZ_JAQISN010000009.1 GCF_037450285.1 Erwinia sp. SLM-02
AGTGCCCACACAGATTGTCTGATAAATTGTTAAAGAGCAGTGCAGTCAGTGCCGAGGCTTCCTGCTGCGAGGTGGCGTATATTACGCTTTCCTCCTTCGGAGTCAACTTCTTTTTGAGAAGTTTTTTTCCGGCGGTTCAGAGACTTCCTGAACCTCCTGAGTGGCTGACTCGTAAGCCGCTGTGCCGTCTCAGTGGTTGCGCATTATAGGGATCCCGTTTTAATGCACAAGTCTTTTTGCGATCTTTTTTTCCAACCGCCGAACTTTCACTCTTATCGATGAAACAACAGGCATTTCGCATATTTTTAAACCTCTTTCATCCAGGAATTCTTGCCTGAGGATCCTTTCCAACACTAGGCTACAAGGATGATATCAACAGTGAGGTAGCTATGAGTCACAACGTACGTGCGTATAAAGGTGTGAGTCCGCGGTTGGGCGAGCGGGTAATGATCGATCCCACCAGCGTGATCATTGGTAACGTGGTCATGGAGGACGATGTGGGGATCTGGCCCCTGGTGGTGATCCGCGGCGACGTTAATCAGGTCACCATCGGCAAACGTACCAATATTCAGGATGGCAGCGTACTGCATCTGACACATAAATCGGCCGTTAACCCGGAAGGATTTCCGCTTATCGTTGGCGAAGACGTTACCGTAGGGCATAAAGCCATGCTTCACGGCTGTACTATTGGCAATCGGGTTCTGGTTGGTATGGGGGCAATACTGCTGGATGGTGTAGTTGTAGAGGATGACGTAATGATTGGTGCCGGCAGCCTGGTTGCACCGGGGAAGCGTCTTGAAAGCGGTTATCTCTATTTAGGCAACCCGGCAAAGAAAGCCCGACCCTTAACGGAAGCTGAAATCGCAGGGCTGCTCTATTCAGCCAGTAACTATGTCTCCTGGAAAAACGACTATCTCGCAGAAAGCCAGACCCAACCCTGATCGTTTTCCTGCTGCTGTTCTATCGCGTGGGTTGCTTCTTCTTCTATATCCCAGCGATTATTGCGAAAAGCATCCAGTGCGATGGGTTCATCATGATAACGGCGAAGCAGCTCTTCGCCGTGAATGGCACAAACTAACTGGAAACCGTTAACCAGAGCGGTGAAGCAAACGGCATGAACACCTTGATCCCACCACTCTCGTTCAGGAAACTGTATCGCCTGATTCACGCCAGCATCTCATGTTTCAGTTTAGCGATAACGGGGGCGATCTCCGGCATAACGCCGTGCCAGAGCTTAAACGCATGTGCCGCCTGCCCCACCAGCATCCCTAAACCATCCGCCATTTCACTTGCCCCCTGCTGCCGACACCACAGAAGAAACGGCGTATCGCCGATCTGATAAAACATGTCGTAGCAGCGAACCCGGCTATCCACCAGCACCGCTGGCAGGTTCGGTACACTTCCGGCCACCCCGCTCGAGGTGGCATTGATGATCAAATCAAATTGCGCATCAAGAAGTTCATCTGCCGCCAGCGCGCGAATGGCCCCGTGATGCTGGAATACTTCGACCAGCTCCTGGGCCTTAGTATGAGTTCGGTTAACGATAGTGATACTGCAGTTGAAATTCAGCAGCGGCAGGATCGCACCACGTGCTGCACCGCCAGCACCGATCAACAGGATCCTGTCGTTTTCTTTGATCAGGTTCAGTCGCTGCAGGTCGCTGAGCAGGCCGATACCATCGGTGTTATCCCCAAGGATTCGACCATCATCCAGTTTTTTCAGGGTATTGACTGCACCCGCCAGCGCCGCGCGCTCCGTCAGCTCAGTACAGAGCTCATAAGCCTGTTGTTTAAAAGGCAAAGTGACATTTGCACCGCCACCGCCCTGGGCAAAAAATTCATCCACCGTCTGCTTAAACCCATCCAGCGGAGCACAAAAGCGATCGTAAGGATGAGGAATTGCCGTTTGCTCGGCAAAAAGTTGGTGAATGCGGGGGGATTTACTGTGCTGAATCGGATTACCGAATACGACGTAAGACGACATAGAATTATTATCCCTGGCGAATCAATTCACCGGTTAACACATCGCGGATCTCTGAAGGATTGAGGCGTCCTCCCGTTTCCCCCCGCAGAACGGGAAAGTTGGCACCGAACTGTGCCAGAACTTCATCTGCATCACGGCAAGGGGGCAATCCACTCAGGTTTGCACTGGTGGAAACCAGCGGCTTACCGAACTGACTGCACAGTTGCACCACGTCCGGATGGTCGCTGACGCGGACGGCGAGCGAACTAAAACGGCCGGTTAACCAATGCGGTGTGTCCGCTCGTGCAGGCAATACCCATGTTACCGGCCCGGGCCAGCGAGAAAACATGCGTTCTTTCTGTTCAACGGTGAGCTGCTCATCGGCAATATAAGGAACAAGCTGCTGATAATCCCCGGCAATTAAAATCAGCCCTTTATCAACCGGTCGACGCTTTAATGCCAGCAATGCCATGACGGCCGATTCGCTGTCGGGATCGCAGCCAAGACCAAATACCGCTTCGGTGGGATAAGCAATGACCGCAGACAGCTGCAGCTGTCTGATGCATAGCTCAACGGAGTCATGCTTTTGATTCATTTTCACAACCATTTACTGTTACGGGTTTGCCACAGGCTTTGCTGGCACAAAAACGCTTAGCGCCTCTGGCGGTTTTCTTCTCAATAAGCAAGGGAAACGCACAAAACTCACAGGTGCCTTCTACGGGTGTAAAGTTCACCGCAAACTGGCAGTCAGGATAACGATCGCAGGCATGGAAGGTTTTGCCGTATCGCGAGCGTCGCTGCACCAGCTTACCGTTCGCGCACTGCGGACAGGCTATCGTGGTTTCATCTGGCTTATCGATAATTTCAGTGTGTTCGCATTCAGGATAATCGCTACAGGCGATAAACATGCCATAGCGTCCCTGCCGCAGTGCCAGGTCAGCACCACATACCGGGCAGCGTTGTCCCTCAAGCACTTTCACTATATGTCCGTCAGTCTGACTTTTCAGGGGACGAATATAATCGCATTCGGGATAGTGTGAGCAGCCAAGAAAAGCGCCATGCTTCCCGGAGCGGATAACCAGTTCTGCCCCACACTGGGGGCAGGGTTCATTTTTTCGCACAGCGAAAAGCGCTGTTTTATTCATAACTTTTTGTACACGAAGGCAATCTTCAGTGCAGCATTCCTTCATTGACGTCGAAAAGTAGCTCTTCCATTTGCTGGTAGGCATTTTCACATCCGGGGATGTTAAACAGCACCATCAGCACCACCCATTTGAGATCGTCCAGATCAAACTCGAGGGTATCCAGGGCCATAATACGTTCGATAACCATTTCGCGGGTTTCCAGATTCAGCACCTGAATCTGTTCCAGGAACAGAATGAAACCCCGGCAGTTAGCATCTAAACGCTGACTCTCTTCCTCGGTGTAGATACGCATAGACAGCGGATCGGTAGTCAGCAGAATCGGAGCGACGAGGCCGTCCTGATAATCGGCTAACTTTTCCAACCAGTTCAACGCATTATAGATATCTTCACGATGAAAACCGGCATCGGTTAAATCATCAGTCAATTTATCCTGATCAACCCGCATTTCTGCTTCGTTGTGGATATACGTTTCAAATAAGTACATTAGTACGTCGAACATGGCTTGCCCTCCTCAATCGGACATAGCCGCCGGGTACAGCTGCGATCCACCCTGCTAACTCCAACTCAAGCAGCTTAGCTACGATGGCTGGCACAGGTTGGCCGGCACGTTCAGCGACGACGTCAACAGGTGTAACCTCATCTCCTACGTTAGCCAACACATCGGGAAATGGCAATGGAGGATTGCTGCTCTCTGCTGAATTGTTTGCAGGCGTTGGCAAATCAGGGATCCACGACAGGCCACTTTGCATTTGCTCAACTATATTATTGGGATGTGCAACCAGCATCGCCCCTTGTTGTATCAACCAGTGGGTGCCTTCACTCCCGGGATTCCCCAGAGCACCGGGCAATGCATACACATCCCTGTTCTGTTCCAGAGCCAGCCGTGCCGTTACCAGCGATCCGCTCTTCAACGTCGCTTCAACCACCAACACGCCGTGGCTTAGCCCGCTGATTATTCGGTTACGCCGCGGAAAATGGTGAGACAGAGGTGCCACATGGAGCGGAAATTCTGAAACCAGGGCACCGCCACTGTCGATAATCTCCTGCGCCAACCCCTGATGCCGCCGGGGATAAATAGCCTCCAGCCCCCCTCCCAGCACGGCCAGGGTTTTACCCTGTACTGCCAGCGCTGCGCGATGTGCAATGCCATCAATGCCCAGAGCAAGACCGCTGGTAATGGTCAAACCACTCAGCGCCAGGCTCTGGCTAAACCAGGTCCCCCATTCACGACCGTAATGGGAACAGTGCCGGCTGCCCACAACCGCCAGCTGCGGCGAGGATAAGAGTGCCGGATCGCCCGCAATAAACAGCATCAGGGGAAAGTTGCCGATCGTTTTTAACCGCTCCGGGTAGTAAGGGCTGGATGGCGTAATAAAGTGATGTTCAGCCTCATTCAGCCAGCGTTCGGTTTGAACCAGGATCTTCTCGTCATACTGCAGAAACGCCTGCCGCTGCTCGCTGCGCAAACCAAGACCAGCCAGATCGACAGCCGTAGGGGTGTTAAATTGCAATAAGGCTTCAAGCAGTGACTGCCGCTGCAAGCTGGATAACCCGGACACGCCCGACAGCCTTAATGCACTTTCCAATGGTGACATAATTCATCCCTGACATCGCCCCTTCCCCCTGAAGGTTACCTGCCAGGAATGCTGTCAATCACAGCGTGAAATGTCTACAATAAGAGGGATAAATATTTAATCCCTTGAACACGAATCTGGAAAGTTATGTCAGTCTTGCAGGTATTACATTTTCCTGACGAGCGCCTGCGCATCGTTGCGAAACCCGTGAAAGAAGTAAATGCCGATATTCAACGTATCGTCGATGATATGTTTGAAACGATGTACGCCGAAGAAGGCATCGGCCTGGCCGCCACTCAGGTTGATATTCATCAGCGTATTATCGTGATTGATGTGTCCGAAAATCGCGATGAACGCCTGGTGCTGATCAATCCTGAACTGCTGGAAGAAAGCGGTGAAACCGGTATTGAAGAAGGCTGCCTGTCAATCCCGGAACAACGCGCTCTGGTCCCTCGCGCGGAAAAAGTGAAAATCCGTGCGCTTGACCGCGATGGAAACAGCTATGAGCTTGAAGCTGATGGCCTGCTGGCTATTTGTATCCAACATGAAATGGATCATCTGGTTGGGAAACTGTTTATTGATTACCTGTCGCCAATGAAACGTCAGCGTATTCGCCAGAAACTGGAAAAGCTTTATCGCCAGAATGCCCGTGACTGAGCAGATTGATTGACTGAAGGGAATAATGTGTCCGAATCATTAAAGATCATTTTTGCCGGCACCCCTGACTTTGCAGCGCGTCATCTGGACGCGCTGTTGTCATCAGGGCACCAGGTTGTTGGCGTATTTACCCAACCCGACCGCCCGGCTGGCCGCGGCAATAAGCTGACCGCCAGCCCGGTGAAGCAGCTGGCAGAGCAGCACAGCATACCGGTATTTCAGCCAAAGTCCTTACGCCCGGCAGAAAATCAGCAACTGGTCGCTCAGCTGGAAGCCGATGTGATGGTCGTTGTTGCCTACGGGCTGATCCTGCCTGAAGCCGTGCTGAAGATGCCTCGCCTGGGCTGCATAAACGTGCACGGTTCACTGTTACCGCGCTGGCGCGGCGCGGCACCAATTCAACGCTCACTCTGGGCGGGCGATGCAAACACCGGCGTAACGATTATGCAGATGGATATCGGTCTGGATACCGGGGATATGCTTTATAAGCTGTCCTGCCCGATTGAAGCCAGCGATACCAGTGCCACACTTTATGACAAGCTGGCGAACCTTGGCCCTGCCGGTATGCTCACCACGCTGACGCAGCTGGCCGAGGGTAGCGCCACGCCTGAAGTGCAGAACGAAGATCTGGTCAGTTATGCAGAAAAGCTGAGCAAAGAAGAAGCCCGCCTCGACTGGTCTCTCTCTGCCGCACAGCTGGAACGCTGTATTCGAGCTTTCAATCCCTGGCCGGTAAGCTACTTCATCGTTGACGAGCAGCCGGTAAAAGTATGGAAAGCATCCGTACTCCCAGCCGTGAATAACCGCCAGCCGGGTGAAATTCTGCAGGCTGATAAACAGGGCATTCAGATTGTCACCGCCGACGGCGTGCTCAATATTGAAGAACTGCAGCCAGCCGGCAAGAAAGCAATGAAAGCACAGGATCTGCTCAACTCCCGCCGTGAATGGTTCATCCCGGGCAGCGTTATTGCCTGATAATCTGCCCGGTACCCAACCCGGGCAGTCGTTTTAATTGCGAACCCACTATGAAAAATAATACAAACTTACGTTGCGTTGCCGCTCAGACTATCGAAAAGGTGGTCGAACAGGGGCAGTCGCTCAGTAACGTGCTGCCTGCCGCACAAAAATCGGTTGGTGAGAAGGATGCGGCTCTGCTGCAGGAACTGTGTTACGGCGTTCTGCGCACGCTGCCGCAGCTGGAGTGGATTATCAGCAAGCTGATGTCCCGCCCTATGACGGGAAAACAGCGTGCGGTCCATTTCCTGATTATGGTCGGCCTTTACCAGCTGATGTTCACCCGCATTCCAGCCCATGCAGCCCTGGCGGAAACGGTAGAGGGCGCTATTGCATTAAAACGCCCCCAGCTCAAAGGGCTGATTAACGGCGTGCTTCGCCAGTTCCAGCGTCAGCAGGAAGAACTGATGCAGCAAATGAGCCAGGGCGATCAGCAGTATCTTCACCCTAAATGGCTGCTGACGCGCCTGAAGCAGGCCTGGCCAACGCAGTGGCAGCAGATTGTTGATGCAAATAATCAGCGACCGCCGATGTGGTTGCGCGTAAACCGCCAGCATCATGGCCGTGACGCCTGGCTTGCGCTGCTGGCAGAGAGTGGAAAAACGGCGTTTCCTCATCCGGAGCATACCGATGCACTGCGTCTGGAAACCCCCTGCCCGGTAGGCCAGCTCCCTGGCTTTGACCAGGGATGGGTGACCGTTCAGGATGCTTCGGCTCAGGGCTGCGTTGCGCTGCTCGATCCACAAAACGGCGAGAAGATCCTCGACCTTTGCGCCGCGCCGGGCGGCAAGACAACCCATATTCTGGAAGCCGCTCCGCAGGCTGACGTAATGGCTGTTGACGTTGATGCTCAGCGTCTGGCCAGAATTAGTGAGAATCTGCAACGACTGGCAATGAAAGCTGAGGTTAAACTCGGTGATGGCCGTACTCCAGCAGAATGGTGTGGCCAGACGCAGTTTGATCGCATCCTGCTTGATGCGCCCTGCTCTGCTACCGGTGTTATCCGTCGTCATCCTGATATCAAGTGGCTTCGCCGGGATCGGGATATCGCCGAGCTTGCGGCACTGCAGCAGCAAATCCTTGAGGCGATCTGGCCTCATCTCAAATCAGGCGGTACGCTGCTATATGCAACCTGTTCAATACTGCCCGAAGAGAACCATCTGCAGATAAGCCAGTTCCTCACCAGCCATGCAGATGCCCGGCTGGTTGATACCGGCGATATGGCCCAGCCGGGAATTCAGGTCTTTCCTCAGGCAGACGGTGGAGATGGGTTCTACTACGCTAAGTTAATAAAAGCCTGATCCCTTTGGCGCTGCCCACGTGGCGCCACTAACCGAACAACAATAAGAAAGACTGAAGCACTATGAAAATCATCATTCTTGGCGCTGGACAGGTTGGCGGCACGCTCGCAGAAAACCTGGTCGGTGAAAACAACGATATTACCGTGGTCGATACCGACCCACTTCGCCTGCGCCAGCTCCAGGACAAGTTTGATTTACGCGTCGTTCAGGGGCACGGCTCTCATCCTCGCGTACTGCGTGAGGCCGGGGCAGAAGATGCCGATATGCTGGTTGCCGTGACCAACTCTGACGAAACCAATATGGTTGCCTGTCAGGTCGCTTACTCCCTGTTTAATACCCCCAATCGCATCGCGCGTATTCGTGCTCCGGACTATATTCGCGATGCCGATAAGCTGTTTATCCCCGAAGCCGTGCCGATCGATCATTTGATCTCACCGGAACAGCTGGTCATCGATAATATTTATCGCCTTATCGAATATCCCGGGGCCTTGCAGGTGGTCAATTTCGCCGAGGGAAAAGTCAGTCTGGCGGTAGTTAAAGCCTACTATGGTGGACCGCTGGTCGGTAATGCGCTCTCCGTAATGCGTGAGCATATGCCGCACATCGACACCCGGGTCGCCGCTATATTCCGTCAGGATCGGCCTATCCGTCCTCAGGGGTCAACGATTATTGAGGCCGGTGATGAAGTCTTCTTTATCGCGGCAAGCCAGCATATTCGGGCGGTGATGAGCGAGTATCAGCGGCTGGAAAAACCTTATAAGCGCATTATGATCGTCGGCGGCGGTAATATTGGCTTTGGTCTGGCACAGCGGCTCGAAAAGAATTACAGCGTTAAGCTGATCGAGCGCGATCAGCAACGCGCAGCTGAACTGGCCGAGCACCTGCAGAACACCATCGTATTTTATGGCGATGCGTCGGATCAGGAACTGCTGGCTGAAGAGCATGTCGATCAGATCGATCTGTTTATTGCCATCACCAACGATGACGAGGCCAACATCATGTCGGCCATGCTGGCCAAGCGTATGGGGGCTAAAAAAGCCATGGTGCTTATCCAGCGACGTGCCTACGTCGATCTGGTCCAGGGAAGCGTAATTGATATCGCCATTTCACCTCAGCAGGCAACCATTTCGGCACTGCTGGGCCACGTCCGTAAAGCGGACATTGTTGGCGTTTCGTCGTTACGTCGCGGTGTAGCGGAAGCGATTGAAGCTATCGCCCACGGCGAGGAAACGACCTCCAAAGTGGTTGGCCGCCTCATTGATGACATCAAGCTACCGCCCGGCACCATTATCGGTGCAGTGGTGCGCGGTAACGACGTGATGATCGCTAATGATAATCTGCGCATTGAACAGGGCGATCACGTGATTATGTTCCTGACCGACAAGAAATTCGTTCCGGACGTTGAGCGCTTGTTCCAGCCGAGCCCCTTCTTCCTGTAGCCTGCTGCGGCAATGCATGTGCATTGCCGGTCTGTTAACTACACTAATCAATGATCTTTATTCGATCTCATCGTGGAAAAACGACGATGGTTTGTTAGACTTTAAAAATTGGCACAGGAAAGGAGATAACAATGAGTTTATTCAAAGAGTTTCGCGATTTCGCGATGCGTGGCAATGTCGTTGACCTCGCTGTGGGTGTTATCATCGGTGCCGCGTTCGGTAAGATCGTGTCTTCTCTGGTCGCAAATATCATCATGCCCCCACTGGGCCTGCTGATTGGCGGCGTCGACTTTAAGCAGTTTAGCTGGGTACTTAAAGCGGCCGATGGTACTGCCCCCGCCGTTGTCATGGAATACGGCATATTTCTGCAAACCATTTTTGATTTTGTCATCGTCGCCTTTGCTATCTTCATGGCAATCAAGATTATGAACAGAATGTACAAGAAGAAAGAAGTGGAAAAACCGGCACCTAAGCCTTCTGCAGAAGAAACGTTGCTTACCGAAATTCGCGATCTGCTGAAAGCGCAGAACAATAAAACGCTGTAAGTGTTATGAGAAACAAAAAACCGTCGGAATCGACGGTTTTTTTATGCCTGTAAAGCAGAAGGCCAGTGGTAAATGGTTGAGTTCGCCTTTACCACTGGCCTCCCAGTTACCTTTCTTGCCGTGTTTTTCTTTACGGCGGTAACTTCCTTTTCCTTTAACGTTGACTTCGATTCGGGGTTTAAATAACGGGTCGGTAAGTAAGGCTTCAAGTGCGTTATCACGGATAACACCCTTCCTGTGCTGATAATTTGCCACGATAAACTCCTGTTGATTGGTTTCGGTGATGAATATAGGCTCCGCTCAGGGAGAATTCAATCGCCTGTTTTAGCAAAAGGTGTCATTGCTCCTTTTTCAAGCGCCTCCAGGATCGAACAGTACACGCTGCTGTGCGCGGTTCCGCAGCAGGCATCGTTCAACCGCTTCAGTGAACGCTGCATGTGTTGCAGTTCGGCGATCCTCTCTTCGACTTCGGTCAGCCGCTTCTGAACAATCGTTTTCGATTCCTGGCAGGTATGATGCTCGGGATCGACACGGATCGAAAGCAGTTCCCGGATCGCATCAAGCGTGAATCCCAGCTGCCGGCCGTAGCGAATAAACCTGAGCCGCTGCAAATCGTTATCACTGTAGAGTCGGAATCCCCCCTCCGTTCGGATCTCATGGTCCATCATCTGCTGTTTTTCATAAAAGCGGATAGTATCCGGCGTTACGTCTGCAAGTTTTGCCAGTTGTCCAATACGGTACATTAGCTTTCTTCTCCAAAACGCTGCTGAATCTTCGAACCATAGCCGCCGCGAAGAAAATCAGTGCTCATCCCTGCCTGCTTCAGGCGAAGCTCAAGCAGATGCAGCCGGCGGGCATGAAGATCATAGCTCTCATCCTGTGGATCGATGCCGCTCAGCAATTGATCCAGTTCAATAGCTTCCCGCCGCATCTCCAGTTCGGGTGGCAGATAGCCTGAATTTTTAAGCAAGCGATACCCCGCGCGGAGTTCCGGGGGAACGTGGCTGTCATCATCCAGCTGCAGCGGATGACCTGCGCCGGGAAGATTATCGAGTTCGCCCTCCCGCAGGGCAGCGAGAATATGTTTTTCAGCAAGCTGATCGAGCAATGACATAGATTAGCCTCCATTGACAGGCAGGCCAACAGCATAGCGCAACGGGAAGGGAAAAGATGGGTGAAGGGAATTTCAGATATAAAAAAACCCGCCGAAGCGGGTTTTTTTACGTTGCAGCTACAGATTACTCTGCAGCAGCTTCTGCTTGAGCTTCTGGACGATCAACCAGCTCGATGTAAGCCATCGGAGCGTTGTCACCAGCACGGAAGCCACACTTCAGAATGCGAGTGTAACCACCGGCACGGCTCGCGAAACGCGGGCCCAGCTCGTTAAACAGTTTTGCCACGATCTCGTTATCACGAGTGCGGGCGAATGCCAGACGACGATTAGCTACGCTGTCGGTCTTGGCAAGAGTAATCAGCGGCTCAACTACACGACGCAGCTCTTTCGCTTTTGGCAGGGTCGTCTTGATGATCTCATGACGAACCAAAGAGCCAGCCATATTGCGGAACATAGCCTGACGATGGCTGCTGTTGCGGTTCAGTTGACGACCACTCTTACGATGGCGCATGACCTTATCCTTCTCAGTGAAACCTTAACCTGTGATCGGGTTATTCATCAGCGATGCTAGCGGGTGGCCAGTTTTCCAGGCGCATGCCCAGTGACAGACCACGAGAAGCCAGCACGTCTTTAATCTCGGTAAGAGATTTTTTACCAAGGTTAGGCGTCTTAAGAAGCTCAACCTCAGTACGCTGTACCAGATCACCGATGTAGTGGATAGCTTCTGCCTTAAGGCAGTTAGCAGAGCGGACAGTCAATTCCAGATCGTCAACAGGGCGCAGCAGGATCGGATCGAATTCTGGTTTCTCTTCTTTAACTTCTGGCTGACGAACATCACGTAAGTCAACGAAAGCTTCAAGTTGTTCTGCCAGGATGGTAGCCGCACGGCGGATCGCTTCTTCAGGATCGATAGTGCCGTTGGTTTCCATTTCGATGACCAGCTTGTCCAGGTCGGTACGCTGTTCTACACGCGCAGCTTCAACATTGTAGGCAATACGCTCTACAGGGCTGTAGCAGGCGTCGACCAACAGACGACCGATCGGGCGCTCATCTTCTTCCGAATGAATTCGGGCAGAAGCCGGCACATAACCACGACCACGCTGAATTTTGATACGCATGCTAATAGCGGCGTTCTCATCGGTCAGGTGACAGATCACGTGCTGCGGCTTGACGATTTCGACATCACCATCATGGGTGATATCGGCTGCAGTCACAGGGCCAATGCCAGATTTATTCAGAGTAAGAATAACTTCATCTTTGCCCTGAACTCTTACCGCCAAACCTTTCAGGTTGAGCAGGATTTCCAGGATATCTTCCTGTACGCCCTCTTTGGTGCTGTACTCATGCAGTACACCATCAATTTCAACCTCGGTCACCGCGCAACCCGGCATTGATGAAAGCAGAATACGGCGCAGTGCGTTACCAAGAGTATGGCCAAAGCCACGCTCTAAAGGCTCAAGGGTCACCTTGGCGTGCGTCGAACTCACTTGCTCGATATCTACCAGGCGCGGTTTTAGAAACTCTGTCACAGAACCCTGCATTGTGTCCTCTCTTTGGTACTAAGCCTTACTTGGAGTAAAGCTCGACGATCAGGTGTTCGTTAATGTCCGCAGACAGATCGGTACGTTCAGGAGTACGCTTGAACACACCTTCCATCTTAGTCGCATCAACTTCCAGCCAGGTTGGCTTTTCACGCTGTTCAGCCAGCTCCAGAGCGGCTTTTACGCGAGACTGCTTTTTGGCTTTCTCACGAATGCTAACAACATCATTCGGAGATACCTGATAAGAAGCGATGCTGACAACGCGGCCGTTTACCATGATAGATTTGTGGCTAACCAGCTGACGTGCTTCTGCACGAGTGGCGCCAAAGCCCATACGATAAACTACGTTATCCAGACGACCTTCCAGCAGAGCTAACAGGTTTTCACCGGTGTTGCCTTTCAGACGTGCTGCTTCTTTATAATAGTTACGGAACTGACGCTCCAGCACGCCGTAGATACGACGAACTTTCTGCTTTTCACGTAACTGTACGCCATAGTCAGACAGACGTGGCTTGCGCGCACCGTGCTGACCAGGAGCTTGTTCAATCTTACACTTGGTATCAATCGCGCGAACGCCAGACTTAAGGAACAGGTCTGTGCCTTCACGACGGCTCAGCTTGAGCTTAGGACCCAAATATCTTGCCATTTTCTTTCTCCAACATTCCTAAAAAACGGGGCGTTATACGCGACGTTTTTTCGGCGGACGACAACCGTTGTGAGGGATCGGAGTCACATCAGTAATATTAGTGATGCGGAAACCAGCAGCGTTCAGGGCACGAATAGTTGATTCGCGGCCTGGACCAGGACCCTTAACCATAACTTCCAGGTTCTTAATACCGTACTCTTTCACGGCGTCTGCGCAACGTTCTGCAGCTACCTGAGCAGCGAACGGCGTAGATTTACGAGAACCACGGAAACCGGAACCACCGGCTGTTGCCCAACCCAGCGCATTACCCTGACGATCGGTAATAGTTACGATGGTGTTGTTAAAAGACGCATGGACATGAGCCACGCCATCAGAGACTTGCTTTCTTACACGCTTACGTGCACGAACTGGTGCCTTTGCCATTATTCAATCACCCCGATTATTTCTTGATCGGTTTACGCGGACCCTTACGGGTACGTGCGTTGGTCTTAGTACGCTGACCGCGCACTGGGAGACCACGACGATGACGCAAACCACGATAGCAACCAAGGTCCATCAGACGCTTGATGCTCAGGGTGACTTCACGACGCAGATCGCCTTCAACAACAAACTTAGCAACTGCATCACGCAGAATGTCGATTTGTTCTTCAGACAGTTCACTGATCTTAACATTTTCAGCAATACCCGTGTCTGCACAGATTTTCTGTGAGCGGGTCTTACCGATACCGAAAATAGCAGTTAATGCGATAACGGTATGTTTATGATCAGGAATGTTAATGCCTGCTATACGGGCCACTATGCACTCCTATTAATTAACTTATGCGTCCCATGCCGAAAAGCCCGTTTTCAGGATACTCAAATGGAAACGCATAGACATACAAAAGATTGGCTGGCTAATCTAGCCAGCTCAACCCAACTTTGCAAGAAAAATATGCGATTAAATCAGCCTTGGCGCTGTTTATGCTTTGGCTCGGCACTACAAATCACACGTACAACACCGTCGCGACGGATGATTTTGCAGTTACGACATAATTTCTTGACGGAAGCACGAACTTTCATTTTTACTCTCCGTAACTTCTCAAGCGCCTGAATTAACGGCCGTAGCCTTTCAGGTTTGCTTTCTTCAATGCAGACTCATACTGACTTGACATCATCAAAGTTTGCACTTGAGCCATAAAGTCCATGATGACAACGACTACGATCAGCAGTGAAGTACCGCCGAAGTAGAATGGAACTTTCATCGCATCACGCATGAACTCCGGGATCAGGCAGATAAAGGTAATGTACAACGCACCAATTAAGGTAAGGCGTGTCATCACTTTATCGATATACTTCGCCGTCTGTTCTCCCGGACGAATACCTGGTACAAATGCACCAGACTTCTTCAGGTTATCTGCTGTTTCACGCGGGTTGAAAACCAACGCCGTGTAGAAGAAACAGAAGAAGATGATTGCAGTCGCATAGAGTAACACATAAAGCGGTTGACCTGGCTGTAAATACATCGAAATAGTCGTCAGCCAGTTCCAGCCTGTGCCGCCCCCGAACCAAGACGCGATGGTTGCTGGGAACAGAATGATGCTGGAGGCAAAGATAGCAGGAATTACACCGGCCATATTCACTTTCAACGGTAAATGTGTGCTCTGCGCAGCATAGACACGACGGCCTTGCTGACGTTTCGCATAGTTCACCACAATGCGGCGTTGACCACGCTCAACGAAAACAACGAAGAAGGTCACTGCAAATACGAGAACTGCAACCAACAGCAACAGGAGGAAGTGCAGGTCGCCTTGCCGCGCTTGCTCGATGGTATGGCCAATGGCCGGCGGAAGACCCGCAACAATACCAGCAAAGATAATGATCGAGATACCGTTACCGATACCTCGTTCAGTAATTTGCTCGCCTAACCACATCAGGAACATTGTCCCGGTGACCAGGCTGACAACAGCGGTAAAGTAGAAAGCAAAACCTGGGTTTAACACCAGACCCTGCATTCCTGGCATATTCGGCAGGCCGGTAGCAATACCGACCGCCTGGAATATACCTAATACCAGAGTACCGTAACGGGTGTACTGGCTAATCTTACGACGGCCAGCCTCCCCTTCTTTCTTTATTTCAGCTAACGCTGGATGAACCACCGTCAGCAGCTGGATAATAATAGAGGCCGAAATATACGGCATAATACCCAGGGCAAAGATAGAAGCACGGCTCAGAGCACCACCAGAGAACATGTTGAACATTTCAATGATGGTGCCACGCTGTTGCTCAAGCAGTTTGGCAAGTACAGTGGCATCGATACCAGGGATTGGAATAAAAGAGCCAATTCGGAAGACAATCAGCGCACCAATTACAAACAGAAGTCTGCGTTTTAGTTCGCCAAAACCACCCTTGGCACTTTGAAAATCTAATCCCGGTTGCTTAGCCATCTGCTACTTATTCCTCAATTTTACCGCCAGCAGCTTCGATTGCAGCACGAGCGCCTTTAGTGACACGCAGGCCGCGAATCGTTACCGGTGCAGAAACTTCGCCAGACAGGATCACTTTCGCGAACTCAATCTGAATACCGATAATGTTAGCCGCTTTCAGCGTGTTCAGGTCGACGATACCGCCTTCAACTTTCGCCAGGTCAGACAGACGAACTTCTGCAGTGACCATTGCTTTGCGAGAGGTGAAACCGAATTTCGGCAGACGACGGTACAGAGGCATCTGGCCGCCTTCAAAACCACGACGTACGCCACCACCAGAACGTGAGTTCTGACCTTTGTGACCACGACCGCCGGTTTTACCGAGACCAGAACCGATACCACGACCTAAACGTTTAGGAGCGTGCTTAGACCCTTCGGCCGGAGACAGAGTATTTAAACGCATCTGTTACTCCTCCACTTTAACCATGTAGGAAATCGCGTTAACCATACCGCGTACAGCTGGCGTGTCTTCACGCTCTACGGTGTGGTTAATACGACGCAGACCCAGGCCAAGCAGCGTTGCCTTGTGTTTTGGCAAACGACCGATCGAACTGCGGGTTTGAGTAATTTTAATAGTCTTAGCCATGGTCATTACCCCAGAATGTCTTCAACGGATTTGCCACGTTTCGCAGCAACCATTTCTGGAGAATTCATATTGGCCAGGCCATCCAGAGTTGCACGAACCACGTTAATCGGGTTGGTGGAACCGTAGGCTTTAGCCAGTACGTTATGAACCCCAGCGACTTCCAGGACGGCGCGCATTGCACCACCGGCGATGATACCGGTACCTTCAGAAGCCGGCTGCATGAACACGCGAGAACCTGTGTGCACACCTTTAACAGGGTGCTGCAGAGTGCCGTTGTTCAGAGCGACGTTAATCATATTGCGACGAGCTTTTTCCATCGCTTTCTGGATCGCTGCTGGAACTTCACGCGCTTTACCGTAACCAAAACCAATGCGACCGTTACCATCGCCAACAACAGTCAGAGCTGTGAAGGAGAAAATACGACCACCTTTAACGGTTTTAGATACGCGATTTACCGCGATCAGCTTTTCCTGCAGTTCGCCAGCTTGTTTTTCGATGTGTGCCATCTTACACCTCTACCTTAGAACTGTAGGCCAGCTTCACGGGCAGCATCTGCCAGTGCCTGGACACGACCATGATATTGGAAACCAGAACGGTCGAAAGAAACACCAGTGATGCCTTTTTCGATTGCGCGTTCAGCAACTGCTTTACCTACAGCAGCAGCAGCGTCTTTGTTTCCAGTGTACTTCAGTTGCTCACTGATAGCTTTTTCTACTGTAGAAGCAGCCACCAGGACTTCAGAACCGTTAGGTGCGATTACCTGTGCGTAAATATGACGCGGGGTACGATGTACCACCAGGCGAGTAGCACCCAGCTCTTTGAGCTTGCGACGTGCGCGGGTCGCACGACGGATACGAGCAGATTTCTTATCCATAGTGTTACCTTACTTCTTCTTAGCCTCTTTGGTACGCACGACTTCGTCGGCGTAACGAACACCCTTGCCTTTATAAGGCTCAGGACGACGGTAGGCGCGCAGATCCGCTGCAACCTGACCAATCAGCTGTTTATCAGCGCCTTTCAGCACGATTTCAGTCTGAGTTGGACATTCAGCAGTGATTCCCGCTGGCAGCTCATGGTCAACAGGGTGAGAGAAGCCCAGGGCTAAGCTCACAGAGTTGCCTTTAACGGCTGCACGATAACCTACACCAACCAGCTGCAGCTTCTTAGTGAAGCCTTCGGTAACACCGATAACCATACCGTTCAGCAGCGCACGAGAAGTACCAGCCTGCGCCCAACCATCCACGAAACCTTCGCGCGGAGCGAAAGTCAGTGTGTTGTCAGCCTGCTTAACTTCTACAGCGTTATTGAGCGTACGAGTCAGCTCGCCGTTTTTACCTTTAATCGAAATTACCTGACCGTCGAGTTTTACCTCTACGCCGGCAGGAATTACGACTGGTGCTTTAGCAACACGAGACATTTATTCCTCCGATTAAGCTACGTAGCAGATAATTTCGCCGCCAAGACCAGCCTGGCGTGCTGCACGATCGGTCATAACACCTTTAGAGGTAGAAACAACAGCGATACCCAGTCCTGCCATAACTTTTGGCAGTTCGTCTTTGCGCTTATAAATACGCAGACCTGGACGTGAAACACGCTGAATGCTTTCTACAACAGCCTTGCCCTGGAAATACTTAAGAGTCAGTTCCAGTTCTGGCTTGATGTCGCCTTCGATTTTAAATTCTTCAATATAGCCTTCTTCCTTCAGCACGTTGGCAATTGCCACTTTCAGCTTGGAGGAAGGCATGGTGACCGCAACTTTGTTCGCGGCCTGACCGTTACGGATACGGGTCAGCATATCCGCGATCGGATCTTGCATGCTCATCTGTCTTTACTCCCGTGATTCTATTGGTAATTACCAGCTAGCCTTTTTCAAGCCAGGTACTTCACCGCGCATGGCGGCTTCACGCAACTTGATACGGCTCAACCCGAACTTGCCCACATAACCATGTGGACGGCCAGTTTGACGGCAGCGCTTACGCTGACGAGACGGGCTGGAATCACGCGGCAGAGTTTGCAGCTTGAGAACAGCATTCCAACGATCTTCGTCGGATGAGTTCACACTTGAAATGATAGCTTTCAGTTCCTCGCGCTTGGCGCGGTACTTGTCAGCCAGTTTCACGCGAACGACTTCGCGTGCTTTCATTGATTGCTTAGCCATCAGTAACCCTGCCTTACTTGCGGAACGGGAAGTTAAAAGCAGCCAATAGTGCGCGGCCTTCATCATCAGATTTCGCAGTAGTGGTAATGGTGATATCCAAACCACGAACGCGGTCGACTTTGTCATAGTCGATCTCTGGGAAGATGATCTGCTCGCGAACACCCATGCTGTAGTTACCGCGGCCATCGAATGACTTAGCGGACAAGCCACGGAAGTCACGGATACGTGGTACAGCAATAGAAATCAGGCGCTCAAAGAACTCCCACATGCGTTCACCACGCAGAGTCACTTTACAGCCGATCGGATAGCCCTGGCGGATTTTGAAGCCTGCAACTGATTTGCGTGCTTTGGTGATAAACGGCTTTTGACCGGAGATTGCTGCCAAATCGGCTGCTGCGTTATCCAGCAGTTTCTTGTCAGCGATCGCTTCACCAACACCCATGTTCAGGGTGATCTTCTCGACCCGAGGGACTTGCATGACAGAATTGTAGTTGAACTCAGTCATGAGTTTATTAACTACTTCGTCTTTGTAGTAATCATGCAGTTTCGCCATCGTACTACTCCAAATTACTTGATAGTTTCGCTGTTAGATTTGAAGAAACGGACTTTTTTGCCCTCTTCGAATCTAAAGCCTACACGGTCAGCCTTACCGGTTGCCGAGTTGAACAGTGCAACGTTGGAAACCTGAATAGCGGCTTCTTTTTCAACGATGCCACCTGGTTGGTTCAGAGCCGGTACAGGCTTCTGATGTTTTTTAACCAGGTTGATACCTTCAACAATGAGCTTGCCAGAAGACAGAACATTTTTAACTTTACCGCGCTTACCTTTATCTTTGCCGGTCAGCACGATAACTTCGTCATCGCGACGGATTTTAGCTGCCATTTTTCGCTCCTTAGAGTACTTCTGGTGCCAGAGAGATAATTTTCATGAACTTTTCAGTACGAAGTTCACGAGTTACCGGCCCAAAAATACGCGTTCCGATTGGCTGCTCAGTGTTATTGTTTAAAATAACGCATGCATTACCATCGAAGCGAATGACAGAACCGTCCGGGCGACGAACACCCTTCCTGGTGCGCACCACTACCGCCTTCAGCACATCACCCTTCTTAACCTTACCGCGAGGAATTGCTTCCTTGATGGTAATTTTGATGATGTCGCCAACGCCTGCGTAGCGACGGTGCGAGCCACCCAGAACCTTGATACACATTACGCGACGTGCACCGGAGTTGTCGGCGACGGTCAGCATAGTCTGTTCTTGGATCATTTTAGTGCTCCGCTAATGTCAACTACTACTTCGGGACCTGATTCAGGTCGTTTAAAAGCCCCATAATTGAGGGCGCAGCATTATAACACCGCATTTCGCATATGGGTAGAAAAAATAACCGACTCATATCGAGTCGTTATTTGGACCCCTGGAAAGAGGAACGCGACATTCTAAGGAATTGTTCATCCGGTAGCAATCTCAATCTGTACAATACGCCAGCTTATTTCAATTCATCAGGGTGGATTGTCCCAAAAGTTGTAAAGGGTCGACCTGTAACCCGTTGAACGGCTGTGAATATGGGCAAACTCATCCACCTTTAGCGCCAGGTTCGCGTCCGTGACTATTTTTCCGCGCCACACATCGGCGGTAATCTCACAGAGACTGGCCAGACTCATGCTGCCACGCCCCGGTTAAAGATCGTCTCTCATGTCAGCAGTTGCCAAGCCGTCATCCTGAAGGCCACCGACGGCCGCAGCTGCAGTGCATCCCGGAGGAATGATGAAGGCATCAACACCGGCGCCATGAGTCAGACAATGCTCCGCCCTGCCCTTCCCGGAAGGAATACGGGCTGAGCGTTCCTGAAGATAATTTGCCCATCCTGAATAAGTTACACGGGCCGCGGGTTCCGGATGATTAAGGGGGGAGGCGCAGGAAGGGGGAATAGCGTGGGGAGCAGAAAAGAAAAAACCCCCGACAAGCGGGGGTTTTTTACAGAGACAGAAGTTCTTATTACAGAACCGCTTTCTCTACAACGCGAACCAGAGTCCATGACTTAGTCTTGGACAGTGGACGGCATTCGCGGATTTCAACCACGTCGCCGATACCACATTCGTTGTTCTCGTCGTGTACGTGCAGTTTGGTCGTACGCTTGATGAATTTCCCGTAGATTGGGTGCTTCACAACACGTTCGATAGCAACAACGATGGATTTCTCCATTTTGTCACTAGTCACACGACCTTGCAGAGTACGGATTTTATCGGTCATTACGCACCCGCCTTCTCAGTCAGTAAAGTCTTAACGCGTGCAACATCACGGCGCACATTCTTCAGCAGATGAGTCTGCTGCAGTTGGCCGGATGCTGCCTGCATGCGCAGGTTGAACTGCTCACGCAGCAGGTTAAGCAGCTCAGTGTTAAGCTCTTCAACGCTTTTTTCACGCAGCTCTGTTGCTTTCATTACATCACCGTCTTAGTTACAAAGGTGGTTTTGATAGGCAGTTTTGCTGCTGCCAGCTTGAATGCTTCACGGGCCAGCTCTTCCGGAACACCGTCCATTTCATACAGGACTTTACCTGGCTGGATCAAGGCAACCCAATACTCCACGTTACCTTTACCTTTACCCATACGCACTTCCAGCGGCTTCTCAGTAATTGGTTTGTCCGGGAATACACGGATCCAAATTTTACCTTGACGCTTAACTGCACGGGTCATAGCACGACGTGCTGCTTCGATCTGACGGGCAGTCAGACGACCACGGCCAACAGCTTTCAGACCGAAAGTACCGAAGCTAACATCCGTACCCTGCGCCAGACCACGGTTGCGGCCTTTGTGCACTTTACGGAATTTCGTACGCTTTGGTTGTAACATCAGCGACTCTCCTTACTTACGGCCTTTACGCTGCTGCTTTTTAGGTTGAGCAGCCGGTTCCGGTTGTTCAACAGCAGCCATACCACCCAGGATCTCACCTTTGAAGATCCATACCTTAACGCCGATTACACCATAAGTGGTGTGGGCTTCAGAGGTGTTGTAGTCAATGTCTGCACGCAGAGTGTGCAGTGGCACGCGGCCTTCACGGTACCATTCAGTACGCGCGATTTCTGCACCGCCAAGACGGCCACTAACTTCAACTTTAATCCCTTTAGCGCCCAGACGCATTGCGTTCTGTACAGCACGCTTCATAGCACGACGGAACATCACACGACGCTCCAGCTGTGAAGTGATGCTGTCAGCAACCAATTTAGCGTCCAGTTCCGGTTTACGGACTTCGGCGATATTGATCTGTGCAGGAACGCCAGCGATATCCGCTACGACCTTGCGCAGTTTTTCTACATCTTCACCTTTCTTACCGATGACGATGCCAGGACGAGCGGTGTGAATAGTCACACGGATGCTCTTAGCTGGACGCTCGATAACGATACGAGAGACGGATGCTTTTGACAGTTCCTTGGTCAGGAACTGACGAACTTTAAAGTCGCTGTCCAGGTTGTCAGCGAATTCTTTGGTATTTGCGAACCAGGTAGAGTTCCAGGGTTTAACAATACCCAGGCGAATACCATTAGGATGTACTTTCTGACCCATTGCTAGTCTCCAGAGTCTCAGCGATCGGACACAACCACAGTAATGTGGCTGGTGCGCTTCAGGATGCGATCTGCACGACCTTTCGCACGCGGCATAATGCGCTTCATGCTTGGGCCTTCGTCTACGAAGATTTTCGTGACTTTCAGATCATCAATGTCAGCGCCATCGTTGTGTTCGGCGTTAGCAATGGCAGATTCCAGAACTTTCTTGACCAGTACAGCCGCTTTCTTATTGGTGTAGGTCAAAATGTCCAGAGCCTGCGACACTTTCTTACCGCGTACAAGATCTGCTACCAGGCGAACCTTCTGAGCAGAAGAACGAGCGTGGCGATGTTTAGCGATAGTTTCCATCTCTTCCTCCTGTTAGCGTTTCTTAGCTTTCTTATCAGCTGCGTGACCGCGATAAGTACGAGTCGGTGCAAATTCACCCAGTTTGTGACCGACCATTTCGTCGGAAACAAAGACAGGAACGTGCTGACGACCATTATGGACAGCGATGGTCAAACCGATCATGTTAGGGAAGATCGTTGAACGACGGGACCAGGTGCGCAGTGGCTTCTTGTCTCCGCTTTCCAAAGCTTTCTCTACCTTCTTCAGCAAGTGCAGGTCAATAAAAGGACCTTTCTTGAGAGAACGTGGCATGGCTTATCCTCTAAAATTATTTGCTACGGCGACGTACGATAAATTTATCAGTACGCTTGTTGCTACGGGTCTTCTTACCTTTGGTCTGAACGCCCCACGGGGTTACCGGGTGCTTACCAAAGTTACGACCTTCACCACCACCGTGCGGGTGATCAACTGGGTTCATCGCGGTACCACGAACGGTCGGACGAACACCACGCCAACGGGTTGCACCGGCTTTACCCAGAACGCGAAGCATGTGCTCCGAGTTACCGACTTCGCCCAGGGTCGCGCGGCAGTCAGCTTCGACTTTACGCATTTCACCAGAACGCAGACGCAGGGTAACGTAAGAACCATCACGCGCAACGATCTGCACGTAAGTACCAGCAGAGCGAGCAATCTGACCGCCTTTGCCTGGTTTCATTTCTACGTTATGCACGGTAGAACCAACTGGGATGTTACGCATCGGCAGAGTGTTACCTGCTTTGATCGCAGCATCAACGCCAGACTGAATCTGGTCGCCAGCTTTCAGGCCTTTAGGGGCCAGGATGTAACGGCGCTCGCCGTCTTTGTACAGAACCAGCGCGATGTTCGCGGAGCGGTTCGGATCGTACTCAAGACGTTCAACGGTCGCTGGGATACCATCTTTGTTGCGTTTGAAGTCAACAATACGGTAAGCCTGCTTGTGACCACCACCGATATGACGGGTAGTGATGCGACCATTGTTGTTACGGCCACCGGATTTGCTGTTTTTTTCTACCAGCGGGGCAAATGGTTTGCCCTTGTGCAGCTCCGCGTTCACCACTTTAACTACATGGCGACGACCCGGAGATGTCGGTTTACATTTAACAACTGCCATTGTTCTTCTCCTCCGACTTACTCAGCGCCGCCGACGAAGTCCAGATTCTGGCCTTCTTTCAGGGTGACGTAAGCTTTTTTCCAGTCGTTACGACGACCAATACGCTGTCCAGAACGTTTAACTTTCCCTTTAACTACCAGGGTGTTAACGACTTCGACTTCAACTTCGAAAAGTTTCTGCACAGCGGCTTTGATTTCTGCTTTGGTCGCGTCTTTAGCAACTTTGAGAACGATGGTATTTGTTTTTTCCATCGCAGCAGATGCTTTTTCAGATACGTGCGGCGCGCGCAGTACTTTCAGCAGACGTTCTTCACGGATCATGCCAGCATCTCCTCAACTTGCTTAACTGCATCAGCAGTCATAACGACTTTGTCGAAGGCGATCAGGCTAACTGGGTCGATACCCGCTGCATCACGTACGTCAACCTTGTACAGGTTACGTGCGGCCAGGAACAGGTTCTCTTCCAGTTCGCCAGTGATGATCAGCACATCTTCCAGAGCCATGTCTTTCAGTTTCTCTACCAGCAGCTTAGTTTTAGGCGCTTCAAGAGAGAACTGCTCGACAACGATCAGACGTTCCTGACGTACCAGTTCGGACAGAATGCTTTTCAGCGCGCCGCGGTACATCTTTTTGTTAACTTTTTGACTGTGGTCCTGAGGCTTCGCAGCGAAGGTCACGCCACCTGAACGCCAGATCGGGCTCTTTACAGAACCTGAACGCGCACGGCCGGTACCTTTCTGGCGCCACGGCTTTTTGCCGGAACCAGTTACTTCAGCACGAGTCTTCTGAGCACGAGTACCTTGACGGGCACCTGCTGCATAAGCAACAACAACCTGATGTACCAGCGCTTCGTTGAAATCACGACCGAAGGTAGTTTCGGAAACAGTCAGCGCGCTTTGCGCGTCTTTCAGTACTAATTCCATTGCTATCCCCTTACGCCTTCACAGCTGGTTTAACGATCAGGTCGCTACCGGTAGCACCGGGAACTGCACCTTTAACCAGCAGCAGGTTGCGCTCAGCGTCAACACGCACTACGTCCAGGCTCTGAACGGTTACGCGTTCGTTACCCAGCTGGCCTGCCATTTTCTTGCCTTTGAACACTTTGCCCGGAGTCTGGTTCTGACCGATAGAACCCGGTACGCGGTGAGACAAGGAGTTACCGTGAGTAGCATCCTGAGTACGGAAGTTCCAGCGCTTAACAGTACCGGCAAAACCTTTACCTTTAGATGTTCCAGTCACGTCAACTTTTTTCACGTCAGCGAAAATGTCAACATTAATGCTCTGACCTACGGTGAACTCTGCGCCTTCTTCAGTGCGGAATTCCCACAGACCACGGCCAGCTTCAACGCCAGCTTTAGCAAAGTGACCTGCTTCCGGCTTAGTTACACGGTTAGCTTTTTTAGCACCGGTAGTTACCTGGATAGCAGTGTAACCGTCGTTTTCCAGGCCTTTGACCTGAGTAACGCGGTTTGCTTCAATTTCGATCACGGTTACAGGGATAGAAACGCCATCTTCTGTGAAGATACGGGTCATACCCACTTTTTTACCGACTAAACCAATCATTGTTTCAACCTCTCAATCGCTCAATGACCTGATTAACCCAGGCTGATCTGCACGTCAACACCTGCAGCCAGATCCAGACGCATCAGAGCATCAACCGTTTTTTCGGTTGGCTCAACGATGTCAACCAGACGCTTGTGAGTGCGAATCTCGTACTGATCGCGCGCATCTTTGTTGACGTGCGGAGAGATCAGAACGGTAAAGCGCTCTTTGCGGGTCGGCAGCGGGATAGGACCACGTACCTGCGCACCAGTGCGCTTGGCAGTCTCTACGATTTCCGCAGTTGATTGATCGATCAGACGATGATCAAACGCTTTAAGACGGATACGGATTCTTTGGTTCTGCATGAGACCAGAGCTCCAATTATTTATAAACGAAAAGAATTACTACTCGCATCCATTACGATTGATGGAGGAGTGTAATCGTTGAGCACATAACCCGCATATCGCGAGTATTGTTAGCTGGCACTTTCATACCGGCTGGCGACTCTTATCGAATCGCGCCTGACCATATTGGCAGGCCCGCGTATTATACGTACATATGGAGGCAAAGCAACCATTATCCTGACGCAATTATCAGGAATACGTTTTCCAGGCCAAAAAAAAGAGCGCCGAAGCGCTCTCTTTTCTGCTCTGGCAGAGCGAACTCTGCCAGACAAGTTTTCACAATTAAGCGATAACTTTAGCAACAACACCAGCACCAACGGTACGGCCGCCTTCGCGAATTGCGAAACGCAGACCGTCGTCCATTGCGATTGGTTTGATCAGTTCAACAACCAGTTTAATGTTGTCGCC
>NZ_JAQISN010000010.1 GCF_037450285.1 Erwinia sp. SLM-02
CTTTTTCTTCTGGTGCGTTATCGATCTGGTCGAATGCACGAGCAGAACCGCCGTAGGTTTTAGCCAGAACGGTGGTGATAGCAGCAGTCAGGGTAGTTTTACCGTGGTCAACGTGGCCGATAGTACCAACGTTGACGTGCGGTTTGGAACGTTCAAATTTTTCTTTAGACATCGCTTGTCCCTCTAAGACACGGATTAATCGGTGATATCACCACATCAACCAGGCATTGCCTGAATCGTTGAATTTTAATGCACAGAGAAGAAGCAGGGAGGGAGATTTTGAAAGTGGTGCTGATACCCAGAGTCGAACTGGGGACCTCACCCTTACCAAGGGTGCGCTCTACCAACTGAGCCATATCAGCACGGCTTGGAGCGGGCAGCGGGAATCGAACCCGCATCATCAGCTTGGAAGGCTGAGGTAATAGCCATTATACGATGCCCGCATCCTGGAACTCGGCTACCTGTTCTGTCTGTAGCTTGTGAACAACAAGAAAAAGCTTTCCTGTCATTCGAATCATCCGGCATTTGCCTGATGACTTTGACTGTGCTTGAGCTCAGTCGGAAATCTTGATAACACACCCTGGGAGGCTGCTATCTTTGCAGATAAACAATTACTTGTTTTCTGCTTCGACTCAAAACTCAGAGTCGAAATGGTGGTGGGGGAAGGATTCGAACCTTCGAAGTCGATGACGGCAGATTTACAGTCTGCTCCCTTTGGCCGCTCGGGAACCCCACCTGGGGTACTTGATGGTGCCGGCTACCGGAATCGAACTGGTGACCTACTGATTACAAGTCAGTTGCTCTACCAACTGAGCTAAGCCGGCATCAAGTGGTGCGCATTCTAGGAAGACCTGGCCCATGATGCAACAAAAATATTGCGATAAAAGTTCTTATGCTCACTATTTGTGCAAAACCTCGCAAATTGGCTGCTAAACACCATAATTCCGTTCAATTAAACAGCAAGACGTCCTGTTTTCGACTGCATTCGTATGGGCCAGTGACAGCGTATTTCAGCGTTTCTTTTTTTAAGTTATCGGCAATTTTTTCTAACAGAATGCACCAGCATGCCGCGCCCGCACATTTTATGTGCAAATGCGGCGGTGAAGGGTCAATGGATCACGCCTAAACGCCGCTTCACAGTCTGGAACATATTTTGCTTATCTTTCATTGACTGACCAGACCCTATACCCCAGAGGAGGATTCGCATGAAAATAGTGATGCTTACTGCCGCCACCCTGCCGGTCTATCGTAGTCAGTTAGCCGAATTGTTAATGGATGCCGTTACTCATAATGCTCTGACTGACTATCAACCTATCCAAAATCGTGAAGAGGCAGCCAGCTACTTTCATAGCCTGCGCGATGCACTGGCAAAGGGAGAAAGACTCTTATGGGTAGCCTGCGACCAGAAGAGCGTCGTGGCCAGCATACAGCTGGAAATATGCGCGCGTCCGGATGGCCGTAATCGCGCTGAGGTCCAACAGTTGCTGGTTCATAGCCGCGCAAGGCGTAAAGGCGCAGGAAAAAGACTTCTGGCTGCACTGGAGCAGGAGGCAATGAACCGGCAGCGCGGTCTGCTCTATCTTGACACGCTGGCGGGAACGGCGGCAGAGGCATTTTATCGTGCACAGGGTTACAGCTGCCTCGGGGAACTTCCTGATTATGCCTGCTTAGCAGAAGGCTATTACTGCCCAGCCGTGATTTATTACAAGCGTCTGTTCAGGGTTAATCAGGTTGTGCGCCCGATTGCCAGTTAAAGTTATCATTAATGCGGGTGAGCTTCCGTTTGCACCCGCCGTGCATCTTTTTTCCTTCTTATTCCTGCCCTTCTGATGTTAACCTCCTGCCCATTGTGTTCTGATTTAGCCCTCAGTACTAAGGCCTGTCTCCGAGCCTTGCTCGTTGAAATAATATGGCTAACACACTGAAGGATAAACGATTGCTGGCAGAAGCATGTATATGAGCAAAAAAGATTCGTTGTTAACTACGCCCTATTTGCAATTCAACCGTACTCAGTGGGCCGCGCTGCGCGATTCAGTGCCAATGACCCTGTCTGAGGATGAAATTGCCCAGCTGAAAGGGATTAATGAAGATCTCTCGCTAGAAGAAGTTGCCGAGATCTACCTGCCGCTATCCCGACTGCTGAATTTTTATATCAGCTCTAATTTGGGGCGCCAGGCCGTTCTGGAGAAATTCCTCGGCACTAAAGGGCAGAAAGTGCCTTATATCATCAGTATCGCGGGCAGCGTTGCAGTAGGAAAAAGTACGACGGCACGCGTGCTGCAGGCTCTGCTTAGTCGCTGGCCGGAGCACCGTCGAGTCGAGTTAATCACCACCGATGGATTTCTGCACCCAAACTCGGTACTGAAAGAACGTGACCTGATGAAGAAAAAGGGATTCCCTCTTTCTTACGATATGCACCGGCTGGTGAATTTCGTTTCGGAATTGAAGTCGGGTGCCACGCAGGTTACCGCGCCGGTCTATTCTCATCTTATTTATGATGTGATCCCGGACGGCGATAAGATCGTTCAGCAGCCGGATATCCTTATTCTTGAAGGGCTGAATGTACTGCAAAGCGGCATGGATTATCCGCACGATCCTCACCATGTTTTCGTGTCAGATTTTGTTGATTTCTCTATTTATGTCGATGCGCCTGAAGATTTACTGGAACACTGGTATATCAATCGTTTCCTGAAATTCCGTCAGGGTGCATTCAGCGATCCTGACTCTTATTTCCATCACTACGCGCAGCTACCAGAGGAAGAAGCGGTCGGCATCGCGACTCAGTTGTGGAAAGAAATTAATCACTTAAACTTAAAAGAAAATATATTGCCGACTCGCGAACGAGCCAGCCTGATCATGACCAAAAGCTTTGGCCATGCGGTTGATTTGGTAAGATTAAGAAAGTAAAAAAGGGGCGATCAAGCCCCTTTTTTATTCATCAGCGATTAAATGGCCGGCTTAATTTCGGTGCCACGACACGATGGGTTTTTAATTTTGTGGTCTCAATGAAATCTCGCCACCAACCCAGGACTTCCTGACGCCATCCTGTTCAAGGATCAGGCCACCCTGCTGATCGATACCTCGCGCAATACCAAATATTTCCCGATCGCCAATCAGTAATTTAACCGGCCGGTCGATAAAATTATCCAGTCGGGCCCAGCGCCCCACAAACGGCGTCAAGCCATCTTGCTCAAACTCAGTCAGCGCAGAACGCAACTTGTTCACAATCTTCGCAGATAAAGCGTTACGGTCAACCTTCACGCCCGCTTCCTGAAGGTTTATCCAGCCCTGGTTTATCGCTTCGGCCGCCGGGGCGCGCATACCCAGATTGATACCGGCACCAATGACAATTTGAGCAGCATCACCGGTTTTTCCCGTAAGTTCGACCAGAATACCCGCCAGCTTACGATCTTCGAGATAAATATCATTAGGCCATTTGACACGGACATCAGCAGCACCGAGTTCCTGTAGAGCTTCAGCCAGCACGATACCAATGACCAGGCTCAACCCCATCGCTGCGGCCGGACCCTGTTCAAGACGCCAGTACATGGACAGGTACAGATTCACTCCGAAGGGTGAAACCCACTGCCTTCCTCGTCGCCCCCTTCCTGCCTGTTGATACTCGGCAACGCAGGCGTCTCCTGACTGCAGCGTGTCCATACGTTCAAACAGGTACTGGTTGGTTGAATCAATAACCGGGATGACGGCCAGGCGCCCATCGTCCAGGCGGGCATTGATTTCCTGTTCATTAAGTAACTGCATTGATGAAGACAGGCTGTAACCTTTTCCTGTGACCGTAAAAACATCAATACCCCATTCTTTAAGCGTCTGAATATGCTTATTGATGGCAGCACGACTCATCCCCAGTTGTTCACCGAGATGCTCGCCGGAATGAAACTCACCGTTAGCCAGAATAGAAACCAGCTTCAGGGGTACGGTATTATCTTTCATGCGAGTGCCTCCACTGCATTTATCTCGCCATTGGCAGCAATAAACCGGACTTCGGGTTCAAGCCAGACATTAAATTTCGCCGCGACCCGCTGACGTACAATGCGGGCCAGATCGACAATATCCTTCCCGGTCGCATTCTCACTGTTTATCAGTACCAGAGCCTGTTTTTCATGCACAGCGGCCCCTCCCTGACTAAATCCTTTAAGTTCGCAGCGATCGATCAGCCAGCCTGCTGCCAGTTTAACGTCACCGGTTTCCTGCGGGTAAAGCGGGATGGTGGGATAGTTTTTCTGCAGTTCCGTCGCAGCTTCTGCGCTGACCAGTGGATTTTTAAAGAAGCTGCCCGCATTCCCGGTCACCCGAGGGTCCGGCAACTTGCTACGGCGCATATGGCATACCGCGTCAAAAATCTGACGTGGAGTAACCGTCTGTGGATCCAGTTCTTTTAGATCGCCATAGCTGAGTACCGGTTTCCAGGCTTTGGACAATCGTAAACCGAGCGCCACAATCGCAAAACTATCACGGTATTGATGCTTAAAGATGCTGTCCCGGTAACCAAACAGGCATTGTTCTGACGTCAGTCGCTGGATGTGACCATCCGCCAGGTTAATGACATCGACATACGCGCATACCTGTTCCAGTTCGACACCATAAGCACCGATATTCTGGATCGGCGCAGAGCCCGCGCAGCCAGGAATTAATGCCAGATTCTCTAATCCCGGCACCCCTTCATTAAGCGTTAACTCAACCAGCTGATGCCAGTTTTCACCCGCACCAACATGCAGTAACCAGGCATCATTATGCTCCTGGATCTCTATACCTTTAAGCCGATTAATGATCACCTGACCAGAGAAGTCCTCTATAAACAGAACATTACTTCCTTCTCCAAGTAGCAGAGTGGGTTCGTTTTGCCGCTGGCTCAGCTGCCATGACAGGCACAACTGCTCTGCGTTCTCAGCCACTGTAATGTTGGCAGCAGCGGCTTCAAGAGAAAATGTGTTCCAGGGTTTTAGTGAGTTTTTCTGGCGGGACATAAGGCGGCCTTTACGAATTTAACTAGCTGTAGTGTAACCGATCGACAGGAAGTGGGTTTAGGATTTTCTGGGGGCTAATCGCTATTCAAACGTACACTGCCAACCCGTTTGCAAACATAATATTTTACAAAATACATGAACGACGGTAGAAAGATCCGTCTGAGAGGGCTGCCTTAGAGATCATAGTGAAACGTTTACTGCCTGGTTGACAGGCATGAACTGGCTGGGGATTTTTGGTGCAGAGTGCGGGAGCATGTTTTGTCGCTAAAATGTACACTGCCGCGAGGATTATCAGGTGCGTAAACGCAAAAAGGCCACCCGTAAGGGTGGCCTTCTGCTTTATTTGATGCCTGGCAGTTTACGGCCCACTTCCCTGTGGGCCGCCCTCCGGGTGTCGCGTTCGCGACATTCAA
>NZ_JAQISN010000011.1 GCF_037450285.1 Erwinia sp. SLM-02
TTTTTTCTAGAATATGCTGAAAACGTTCTAATGTATCTTCTAACAGTAGATACAATTGAGTGTAATGCCCTTCTATTTCTTCCAATCCTTTCCTCTGTTGAGTCAAGAGATTTTCCGATCTGCTGCTCCGTTCGTCTAATCTCTTCAATTCTTCTATTAATGAATTGTTGTTGCTGATTAATTTGTTCAATATCTCTTTTTCTTTCTGATCTTGCTGTTTCTTCTGTTGTTGTTTTTGTTTTATGTTCTGGATTAATTGACTCATTATTTATTTCCCCCAAAGCAAATAAACTATCGTTGTTATTTGTAAAACCGTTGTTGTTGACAGTAAAATCAATATTATTGTTAATAGATCCATATTCAATATTGATATTTTCTCTTTCAATGTTTTTTGTATTCTCTGATTTATTTTTGCTCTGTGAGATTTTAAATCTTTCTCTATTTCTGATTTCTCTTTTTTCAATTCTTCCTGAAAATGATCTTTTAAGTTCTGTGAGTTTTGCTTCAACAAGCTGTGGATCTCGTTTAGGTTTTGAGTCGTATTCTTTTCTATAATCGCTGTAATTTCTTCCCTCTTCATATATATCACCTTTTAAAACTATCGGTTTATCGTCGTTAAAAAAATCACATTTTATTGATATTTGATTTTTTCTAACTCTATTAATTTTTACACCTTGAATGCTTTCAATGTATTTAATTGCCTCTTCTCTACTTTCTAACTCTTCATTAATAATTAATGCTAATATTTCACTATTTAATTTTTCTACAAACTCTTTTTTGTCTTTTGGTATATTGGTTTTTGGTGTGTTTACTAATGTATTTTTATTTTCTTTTTCCTCAAACGGACTTGATAGATTATTTTCATAATTGATTATTTCAGAATAATTATTTACCAAGCCTCGATCTCTTTTGTCTAAATATACAGTGTAAGATCTTCTATCTTGAAGGCTATTAAAAGTTAAATAATTTAACTCTACTCTGCCTTTGTCGTTATGTTCAACCCATAAAACAGGAGGTCTGTTTTCTGGTTGAATCCCTGAAAATAATATATCTTCAAACTCTGTTATTATTTTTGTTTTTAATTCTTCTGGTATTGTTTTTTCTTCAAAAGATAAAACCCCACAAACATATGGGTTTGATTTTTCTTTATCTAAAATATAATTTTCAAAATTGATTAGGTCTTGTTTTGTTGTGGTCGATAATATTTTCATGTCTTTCTGTTGTTCTGGGTTTTTCTCCCTTAATAAATACTCAATGCTTTTTTTTATATTCCTTTGACCTTTGCTTTTTTTGCCTCCTATTATTTTATGGTACATATTATATTCTCCTTTTTATTTCTTCTATCTCATTTGTTATTTCCTCAAACAAATTTAAAAAATCTTCTGCAAATTCATGGGAAATAAATGTATCAATATCAGTATTTATTGCCCTTGCAATCTGGTTAATGTTTACTCCTATTTTATGAAGTTCGAAATATACATCGCCAGTTTTATTTTTTGATATTTCTTTTTTGATTTTTAAATCTTTATTGAGAATAAGATCTCTAACGGCTGTTGCTCTGGGTTTTTTCAACATAGAAGCCAGTTCTTCAACCTGTGCAAATTCTTCGTCATTGAAGCAAAGTGTAATACTGTGCTTTCTTTGGTATCTATCTTTATAGTTTTTCATCGGCGTTTAACTCAAAGTAACCAGAACGACAATCAAGACAGGATATGTACACATACTCCTGTCCCTCTTCGTTGACTTTATCAGTCTGGTCTATGGTGTGTTCGGTATCACAACCGCAACACATGCAGTATTCAATCATATCTAACTCCTTAGTTTTTTGGTTTTAAGGGGATTGAAGGGGGAACCCCTCACAAGCGATAATACGAAGTATTGTCTGAGCTTGCTGTTATATATTTTTCCCTTATATATTAATTAATGCATTTAAAAATAATGTCAATGGTAGTATATAAAATAAGCAATATATTCTTTATATAACCGTGAACAAATAAAGCCCCAGTAAGGGGCTTTTTTGTGAGGGGTTGACCTGTCCGGTAGGACGGTTTTATTTTTTCTTTGCTTCTTCTTTTGCTAAAATATCAAATAAAGGATGATATTTAATTAGTTTGTTTTCTCTTATTGTTTTAATGATTTTTAAGCTATCAGCCTTTTTCAAATTATATTTTCTGTTAAAATCTCTTAATGTAATTTCGGCATTATTTAATAAGAAGTCTTTATATTTTTCTATATTTGAAGTTTCTTTTTCTGCTCTTTTATTTAAATATTCTCTTCTGACTTCTTTTGCTCCAGATTTGAGATCTATTTTGTAGTCTAAAAATCTTTTTATACTAGACAAAAACATCAAGGAAACTTTAATACCATAATCAAAAGTTTTTGCCTGAACTTCAGTTCCCGGCTCTTTCAGTAAAATATGGTAGATGGCTGCATATTTCCAGCTCAACATAAAATATGTTCTGAAAAACGTCCCGTTTGTTTCCTCACCTAAAATCTTGTCGAATTTATCTTTATAGACCACATAGAAATGGTCATATATTTTTCTACACTCTGACGAGTATGTATATATTACATTTGTTTTGACGGTTGAAAAGAAATCATCTAATCCCTCTTTGAGTGATTCGATGATGTGTTCAATTGTCCAAGTAGGAATAACTTTATCGTCTCGTTCTGCATAAACAAAATTATGTCTTCTTCCTAAACCATCATTAATACTTTCTTGATCGAAATTTCTTGCAAAGCTATCAATTGTGTTTAGAAATAAACCAGTCATGACGATGCTTTCAGTTTCTATAATATCGTTTTTTGTAACCCTTCTTGCTTTATCATTATCATGTATTTTAAGCATAGTTTTTCTGGTTTCAACCATAGAACCACTGGGCATTAATTTTTTCATAAACTGAGAATATTCGTCTTCAATCCAAAATATAGGTTGAATAGGTTTTCCGAAATTATCAATTTTCTTTTCAGCTTTTGCTAACTCTGAAATGAATGCTGCTGAACCGTCAGCACCTTCAAAGTTAGTTCTAATCATGGGTTTTTCTTCTATGTCTTTTGGTATTGATTTTTCAATAATAGAAGATGATAGAGTTTTCGCGGCTCCTGACGGTGCCAATATTAAAGTCCAAGTGTTTAAGTAATCTGCGGGGCTTGTAGGATGTTTATACATTATATTATTGTTAACGCTAAAAGCACTCAAATAACTTAAAAACGAAAATACAGGTAAAGCTGGGGGTATGTCTGTTTCACTAACAAAGTTTGAATATATTAAAGATAATGGATCAATATCTTTTGAAATACCCAAGTTGTGGGGGTTTGGTATAATTGGTAAAACATCAATAAAATTTATATTCACTTCGTGAGTATCTGCTGTTGGTTCTTTAATAATTGCTTCTGTAATTTCATGAGATAATTTTATTTCTTCTTCTGTTAATTCAAATACCTTTTTCAACCTTATCATAATTAAATCCTCCTATTGATATATACATATATAACATAGGATTAAATCTTGTCAAACAAAAACAGTAAAATATTCATGACTTTTTCGATTTTGTCATATTTTTACAGTGGAAATGAAAAGACAAAAACCTTACCCCCCAATATGACAAATATGACATGACAAAAAAACAAAAAACACAATAAAATCAATGCATTGAAATGCATCATCCCGTTTTTGTCATACGAAAAACCCGTATGACACTATATGACATTTTGACAAAACTACCGCCTCGCTTTGCTCGTTGCTCAACCCCTCACAAAAAAAGCCCTGATAAATCAGGACTTTATTTGTTCACGGTTATGGTATTTTGTTTTTCGTATTGTTCCAAAAGAAAATTAAGCATTGATTTTACATCCTCAATATATAAATTTTTTTCTTCTGCTTTGGGTAAATTGTTTTTCTTCTTCAATTCGTCTTTTTTCTTCAAAGTATCTTTTGTTTTGGTTTTTTCTAGAATATGCTGAAAACGTTCTAATGTATCTTCTAACAGTAGATACAATTGAGTGTAATGCCCTTCTATTTCTTCCAATCCTTTCCTCTGTTGAGTCAAGAGATTTTCCGATCTGCTGCT
>NZ_JAQISN010000012.1 GCF_037450285.1 Erwinia sp. SLM-02
ACACTTACTGTGAGTTCGATGAGTAGGGCGGGACACGTGATATCCTGTCTGAATATGGGGGGACCATCCTCCAAGGCTAAATACTCCTGACTGACCGATAGTGAACCAGTACCGTGAGGGAAAGGCGAAAAGAACCCCGGCGAGGGGAGTGAAAAAGAACCTGAAACCGTGTACGTACAAGCAGTGGGAGCATCCTTCGGGGTGTGACTGCGTACCTTTTGTATAATGGGTCAGCGACTTATATTCTGTAGCAAGGTTAACCGTATAGGGGAGCCGCAGGGAAACCGAGTCTTAACTGGGCGTTAAGTTGCAGGGTATAGACCCGAAACCCGGTGATCTAGCCATGGGCAGGTTGAAGGTTGGGTAACACTAACTGGAGGACCGAACCGACTAATGTTGAAAAATTAGCGGATGACTTGTGGCTGGGGGTGAAAGGCCAATCAAACCGGGAGATAGCTGGTTCTCCCCGAAAGCTATTTAGGTAGCGCCTCGTGAACTCATCTCCGGGGGTAGAGCACTGTTTCGGCTAGGGGGCCATCCCGGCTTACCAACCCGATGCAAACTGCGAATACCGGAGAATGTTATCACGGGAGACACACGGCGGGTGCTAACGTCCGTCGTGAAGAGGGAAACAACCCAGACCGCCAGCTAAGGTCCCAAAGTCATGGTTAAGTGGGAAACGATGTGGGAAGGCACAGACAGCCAGGATGTTGGCTTAGAAGCAGCCATCATTTAAAGAAAGCGTAATAGCTCACTGGTCGAGTCGGCCTGCGCGGAAGATGTAACGGGGCTAAACCATGCACCGAAGCTGCGGCAGCGACACTCAGGTGTTGTTGGGTAGGGGAGCGTTCTGTAAGCCGCAGAAGGTGGACTGTGAGGTCTGCTGGAGGTATCAGAAGTGCGAATGCTGACATAAGTAACGATAAAGCGGGTGAAAAGCCCGCTCGCCGGAAGACCAAGGGTTCCTGTCCAACGTTAATCGGGGCAGGGTGAGTCGACCCCTAAGGCGAGGCCGAAAGGCGTAGTCGATGGGAAACAGGTTAATATTCCTGTACTCGGTGTTACTGCGAAGGGGGGACGGAGAAGGCTATATCAGCCGGGCGACGGTTGTCCCGGTTTAAGCATGTAGGCGGAGATTCCAGGTAAATCCGGAACCTTATCAACGCTGAGGTGTGATGACGAGGCACTACGGTGCTGAAGTGATAAATGCCCTGCTTCCAGGAAAAGCCTCTAAGCATCAGGTAACAACGAATCGTACCCCAAACCGACACAGGTGGTCAGGTAGAGAATACCAAGGCGCTTGAGAGAACTCGGGTGAAGGAACTAGGCAAAATGGTGCCGTAACTTCGGGAGAAGGCACGCTGTCGTTAGGTGAAGTCACTTGCTGACGGAGCTGAAGGCAGTCGAAGATACCAGCTGGCTGCAACTGTTTATTAAAAACACAGCACTGTGCAAACACGAAAGTGGACGTATACGGTGTGACGCCTGCCCGGTGCCGGAAGGTTAATTGATGGGGTTATCCGCAAGGAGAAGCTCTTGATCGAAGCCCCGGTAAACGGCGGCCGTAACTATAACGGTCCTAAGGTAGCGAAATTCCTTGTCGGGTAAGTTCCGACCTGCACGAATGGCGTAATGATGGCCAGGCTGTCTCCACCCGAGACTCAGTGAAATTGAACTCGCTGTGAAGATGCAGTGTACCCGCGGCAAGACGGAAAGACCCCGTGAACCTTTACTACAGCTTGACACTGAACATTGAGCCTTGATGTGTAGGATAGGTGGGAGGCTTTGAAGCGTGGACGCCAGTCTGCGTGGAGCCATCCTTGAAATACCACCCTTTAACGTTTGATGTTCTAACCTGGCGCCGTGATCCGGCGTGGGGACAGTGTCTGGTGGGTAGTTTGACTGGGGCGGTCTCCTCCCAAAGAGTAACGGAGGAGCACGAAGGTTGGCTAATCCTGGTCGGACATCAGGAGGTTAGTGCAATGGCATAAGCCAGCTTGACTGCGAGAGTGACGGCTCGAGCAGGTGCGAAAGCAGGTCATAGTGATCCGGTGGTTCTGAATGGAAGGGCCATCGCTCAACGGATAAAAGGTACTCCGGGGATAACAGGCTGATACCGCCCAAGAGTTCATATCGACGGCGGTGTTTGGCACCTCGATGTCGGCTCATCACATCCTGGGGCTGAAGTAGGTCCCAAGGGTACGGCTGTTCGCCGTTTAAAGTGGTACGCGAGCTGGGTTTAGAACGTCGTGAGACAGTTCGGTCCCTATCTGCCGTGGGCGCTGGAGAATTGAGAGGGGTTGCTCCTAGTACGAGAGGACCGGAGTGAACGCACCACTGGTGTTCGGGTTGTCATGCCAATGGCATTGCCCGGTAGCTAAGTGCGGAAAAGATAAGCGCTGAAAGCATCTAAGCGCGAAACTTGCCTCGAGATGAGTTCTCCCTGA
>NZ_JAQISN010000013.1 GCF_037450285.1 Erwinia sp. SLM-02
TTTTCGGGGAAATGTGCGCGGAACCCCTATTTGTTTATTTTTCTAAATACATTCAAATATGTATCCGCTCATGAGACAATAACCCTGATAAATGCTTCAATAATAGCACGTGCTAAAACTTCATTTTTAATTTAAAAGGATCTAGGTGAAGATCCTTTTTGATAATCTCATGACCAAAATCCCTTAACGTGAGTTTTCGTTCCACTGAGCGTCAGACCCCGTAGAAAAGATCAAAGGATCTTCTTGAGATCCTTTTTTTCTGCGCGTAATCTGCTGCTTGCAAACAAAAAAACCACCGCTACCAGCGGTGGTTTGTTTGCCGGATCAAGAGCTACCAACTCTTTTTCCGAAGGTAACTGGCTTCAGCAGAGCGCAGATACCAAATACTGTTCTTCTAGTGTAGCCGTAGTTAGGCCACCACTTCAAGAACTCTGTAGCACCGCCTACATACCTCGCTCTGCTAATCCTGTTACCAGTGGCTGCTGCCAGTGGCGATAAGTCGTGTCTTACCGGGTTGGACTCAAGACGATAGTTACCGGATAAGGCGCAGCGGTCGGGCTGAACGGGGGGTTCGTGCACACAGCCCAGCTTGGAGCGAACGACCTACACCGAACTGAGATACCTACAGCGTGAGCTATGAGAAAGCGCCACGCTTCCCGAAGGGAGAAAGGCGGACAGGTATCCGGTAAGCGGCAGGGTCGGAACAGGAGAGCGCACGAGGGAGCTTCCAGGGGGAAACGCCTGGTATCTTTATAGTCCTGTCGGGTTTCGCCACCTCTGACTTGAGCGTCGATTTTTGTGATGCTCGTCAGGGGGGCGGAGCCTATGGAAAAACGCCAGCAACGCGGCCTTTTTACGGTTCCTGGCCTTTTGCTGGCCTTTTGCTCACATGTTCTTGCTGCTTCGCGATGTACGGGCCAGATATACGC
>NZ_JAQISN010000014.1 GCF_037450285.1 Erwinia sp. SLM-02
CGCCTTTCCCTCACGGTACTGGTTCACTATCGGTCAGTCAGGAGTATTTAGCCTTGGAGGATGGTCCCCCCATATTCAGACAGGATATCACGTGTCCCGCCCTACTCATCGAACTCACAGTAAGTGTGTTTTTGTGTACGGGGCTGTCACCCTTTGCTGCGCGACTTTCCAGACGCTTCCACTAACACACAAACTGATTCAGGTTCTGGGCTGTTCCCCGTTCGCTCGCCGCTACTGGGGGAATCTCGGTTGATTTCTTTTCCTCGGGGTACTTAGATGTTTCAGTTCCCCCGGTTCGCCTCATGCCACTATGTATTCATGACATGATAGTGTGACGAATCACACTGGGTTTCCCCATTCGGGTATCGTCGGTTGTAACGGTTCATATCACCTTACCGACGCTTATCGCAGATTAGCACGCCCTTCATCGCCTCTGACTGCCTAGGCATCCACCGTGTACGCTTAGTCGCTTAACCTCACAACCCACAAGCGTCCCGTGGGACCACTCGAAAGTTGCAAGCATTTGAGAGACTCGAACATAGTGTTATTCATTCTTATTACGGAGAATGAAAACAGTATGTCGTTTCAATTTTCAGCTTGTTCCGGATTGTTAAAGAGCAAATATCTCAAACATGACTCGCCCGAAGGCAATATCAGTTTTGAGATACTGTGGAGACATCTTTCACCTGTCACCAGGCAGGTGGCGTCCCCTAGGGGATTCGAACCCCTGTTGCCGCCGTGAAAGGGCGGAGTCCTAACCGCTAGACGAAGGGGACACATCAGTGTCGCGACTTCGCAGCCGTCCTGCTCATTACTTTTTCTATCAGACAATCTGTGTGGACACTACGCGGGAAAGTATCTTCAGGTAAGGAGGTGATCCAACCGCAGGTTCCCCTACGGTTACCTTGTTACGACTTCACCCCAGTCATGAATCACAAAGTGGTAAGCGCCCTCCCGAAGGTTAAGCTACCTACTTCTTTTGCAACCCACTCCCATGGTGTGACGGGCGGTGTGTACAAGGCCCGGGAACGTATTCACCGTAGCATTCTGATCTACGATTACTAGCGATTCCGACTTCACGGAGTCGAGTTGCAGACTCCGATCCGGACTACGACGCACTTTATGAGGTCCGCTTGCTCTCGCGAGGTCGCTTCTCTTTGTATGCGCCATTGTAGCACGTGTGTAGCCCTGGCCGTAAGGGCCATGATGACTTGACGTCATCCCCACCTTCCTCCGGTTTATCACCGGCAGTCTCCTTTGAGTTCCCGACCGAATCGCTGGCAACAAAGGATAAGGGTTGCGCTCGTTGCGGGACTTAACCCAACATTTCACAACACGAGCTGACGACAGCCATGCAGCACCTGTCTCACAGTTCCCGAAGGCACCAAAGCATCTCTGCTAAGTTCTGTGGATGTCAAGGCCAGGTAAGGTTCTTCGCGTTGCATCGAATTAAACCACATGCTCCACCGCTTGTGCGGGCCCCCGTCAATTCATTTGAGTTTTAACCTTGCGGCCGTACTCCCCAGGCGGTCGA
>NZ_JAQISN010000015.1 GCF_037450285.1 Erwinia sp. SLM-02
GGTACTATCGGCCACGTTGACCACGGTAAAACTACCCTGACTGCTGCTATCACCACCGTTCTGGCTAAAACCTACGGCGGTTCTGCTCGTGCATTCGACCAGATCGATAACGCACCAGAAGAAAAAGCACGTGGTATCACCATCAATACCTCTCACGTTGAGTATGACACCCCGTCACGCCACTACGCGCACGTTGACTGCCCGGGCCACGCCGACTATGTGAAAAACATGATCACCGGTGCTGCTCAGATGGATGGCGCAATCCTGGTTGTTGCTGCGACTGACGGCCCAATGCCGCAGACTCGTGAGCACATCCTGCTGGGTCGTCAGGTTGGCGTTCCATTCATCATCGTGTTCATGAACAAATGCGACATGGTTGATGATGAAGAGCTGCTGGAGCTGGTTGAGATGGAAGTACGTGACCTGCTGTCACAGTACGACTTCCCAGGCGACGACACCCCAATCGTTCACGGTTCTGCTCTGAAAGCACTGCAGGGCGAAGCTGAGTGGGAAGCTAAGATCATCGAGCTGGCTGGTTACCTGGATTCTTACATCCCAGAGCCAGAGCGTGCGATTGACAAGCCGTTCCTGCTGCCTATCGAAGACGTATTCTCCATCTCCGGCCGTGGTACTGTTGTTACCGGTCGTGTAGAGCGCGGTATCGTTAAAGTCGGCGAAGAAGTTGAGATCGTGGGTCTGAAAGACACCGTGAAATCAACCTGTACCGGCGTTGAAATGTTCCGTAAGCTGCTGGACGAAGGCCGTGCGGGTGAGAACTGTGGTATCCTGCTGCGTGGTATTAAGCGTGAAGACGTTGAGCGCGGCCAGGTTCTGGCTAAGCCAGGCTCAATCAAGCCACACACCAAGTTCGAGTCAGAAGTTTATATTCTGTCTAAAGAAGAAGGCGGCCGTCATAGCCCATTCTTCAAAGGCTACCGTCCACAGTTCTACTTCCGTACAACTGACGTGACCGGTACCATCGAACTGCCAGAAGGCGTTGAGATGGTAATGCCAGGCGACAACATTAAACTGGTTGTTGAACTGATCAAACCAATCGCAATGGACGACGGTCTGCGTTTCGCAATTCGCGAAGGCGGCCGTACCGTTGGTGCTGGTGTTGTTGCTAAAGTTATCGCTTAAT
>NZ_JAQISN010000017.1 GCF_037450285.1 Erwinia sp. SLM-02
CCACTTTGTGATTCATGACTGGGGTGAAGTCGTAACAAGGTAACCGTAGGGGAACCTGCGGTTGGATCACCTCCTTACCTGAAGATACTTTCCCGCGTAGTGTCCACACAGATTGTCTGATAGAAAAGTAACGAGCAGAAAAAACCTCTACAGGCTTGTAGCTCAGGTGGTTAGAGCGCACCCCTGATAAGGGTGAGGTCGGTGGTTCAAGTCCACTCAGGCCTACCAAATTTTCACTCATGCCGCGTTATGTTTCCGGCTCGCATAGTTCACTATGCTTCGCGAAAACATGCCTTGCCTGAGTAAAAATTACATTTTCCTTTTGCAAGAAAGAAAATGACTCTCACGAGTGGTACTGAAAAGGTTTCTGCACGACTGTATGGGGCTATAGCTCAGCTGGGAGAGCGCCTGCCTTGCACGCAGGAGGTCAGCGGTTCGATCCCGCTTAGCTCCACCATATACGTCTGTATTTCAATACTTCAGAGTGTACTGGCAACAGTATGCTGCGAAGTATTATGCTCTTTAACAATCCGGAACAAGCTGAAAATTGAAACGACATACTGTTTTCATTCTCCGTAATAAGAATGAATAACACTATGTTCGAGTCTCTCAAATGCTTACAACTGACATTTGTCCTACGGGACGCTTGTGGGTTGTGAGGTTAAGCGACTAAGCGTACACGGTGGATGCCTAGGCAGTCAGAGGCGATGAAGGGCGTGCTAATCTGCGATAAGCGTCGGTAAGGTGATATGAACCGTTACAAC
>NZ_JAQISN010000018.1 GCF_037450285.1 Erwinia sp. SLM-02
TATTCTGGGGGGTGGGGTGGGGCAGGACAGCAAGGGGGAGGATTGGGAAGACAATAGCAGGCATGCTGGGGATGCGGTGGGCTCTATGGCTTCTACTGGGCGGTTTTATGGACAGCAAGCGAACCGGAATTGCCAGCTGGGGCGCCCTCTGGTAAGGTTGGGAAGCCCTGCAAAGTAAACTGGATGGCTTTCTTGCCGCCAAGGATCTGATGGCGCAGGGGATCAAGCTCTGATCAAGAGACAGGATGAGGATCGTTTCGCATGATTGAACAAGATGGATTGCACGCAGGTTCTCCGGCCGCTTGGGTGGAGAGGCTATTCGGCTATGACTGGGCACAACAGACAATCGGCTGCTCTGATGCCGCCGTGTTCCGGCTGTCAGCGCAGGGGCGCCCGGTTCTTTTTGTCAAGACCGACCTGTCCGGTGCCCTGAATGAACTGCAAGACGAGGCAGCGCGGCTATCGTGGCTGGCCACGACGGGCGTTCCTTGCGCAGCTGTGCTCGACGTTGTCACTGAAGCGGGAAGGGACTGGCTGCTATTGGGCGAAGTGCCGGGGCAGGATCTCCTGTCATCTCACCTTGCTCCTGCCGAGAAAGTATCCATCATGGCTGATGCAATGCGGCGGCTGCATACGCTTGAT
>NZ_JAQISN010000019.1 GCF_037450285.1 Erwinia sp. SLM-02
ATTTGATGCCTGGCAGTTCCCTACTCTCGCATGGGGAGACCCCACACTACCATCGGCGCTACGGCGTTTCACTTCTGAGTTCGGCATGGGGTCAGGTGGGACCACCGCGCTAAAGCCGCCAGGCAAATTCTTTCTGCCCTGTCCTGTGTCTTTTGTGCTGATACCGCGTTGGCTGCGTTCGCGTCGCTCAGTCACATACTCATGTATGCTCCTTCCCGCCGTCTCGCTTGCCGCCTTGTCTCAGCGCAAAATCCTTCGGACTTGTGTCCGCAGAACAGTGCTAAATTCTTTATCCGGTACAAGCTGAATATTGTTCGTGTTGTCTCTCAACACTCACCAGAACGCTTCTGGTGTTGTAAGGTTAAGCCTCACGGGTCATTAGTACCGGTTAGCTCAACGCATCGCTGCGCTTACACACCCGGCCTATCAACGTCGTAGTCTTCAACGTCCCTTCAGGATTCTCAAGGAATCAGGGAGAACTCATCTCGAGGCAAGTTTCGCGCTTAGATGCTTTCAGCGCTTATCTTTTCCGCACTTAGCTACCGGGCAATGCCATTGGCATGACAACCCGAACACCAGTGGTGCGTTCACTCCGG
>NZ_JAQISN010000020.1 GCF_037450285.1 Erwinia sp. SLM-02
CCTACGGGAGGCAGCAGTGAGGAATATTGGTCAATGGGCGGGAGCCTGAACCAGCCAAGTCGCGTGAGGGACGACGGCCCTACGGGTTGTAAACCTCTTTTACAAGGGAATAAAGGACGTTACGAGTAAAGTTTTGCATGTACCTTATGAATAAGCACCGGCTAATTCCGTGCCAGCAGCCGCGGTAATACGGAAGGTGCGGGCGTTATCCGGATTTATTGGGTTTAAAGGGAGCGTAGGCGGCAGGTTAAGTCAGTTGTGAAAGTTTGCGGCTCAACCGTAAAATTGCAGTTGATACTGGCCTGCTTGAGTGCGGCAGAGGCAGGCGGAATTCGTGGTGTAGCGGTGAAATGCTTAGATATCACGAAGAACCCCGATTGCGAAGGCAGCTCACTGGAGCGCAACTGACGCTGAAGCTCGAAAGTGCGGGTATCGAACAGGATTAGATACCCGTGTAGTCCTGTCTCTTATACACATCT
>NZ_JAQISN010000021.1 GCF_037450285.1 Erwinia sp. SLM-02
GCCAAGGAGGAGTTCCTGCCAGGAACCCACTACTACTACGGAATGGACGTGTGGGGACAGGGAACCACCGTGACCGTGTCCAGCGGCCAGCCCAAGGCCCCCAGCGTGTTCCCACTGGCCCCATGCTGCGGCCACACCCCCTCCAGCACCGTGACCCTGGGATGCCTGGTGAAGGGATACCTGCCAGAGCCAGTGACCGTGACCTGGAACTCCGGCACCCTGACCAACGGCGTGAGGACCTTCCCAAGCGTGCGCCAGTCCAGCGGACTGTACTCCCTGTCCAGCGTGGTGAGCGTGACCTCCAGCTCCCAGCCAGTGACCTGCAACGTGGCCCACCCAGCCACCAACACCAAGGTGGACAAGACCGTGGCCCCAAGCACCTGCTCCAAGCCAACCTGCCCTCCTCCCGAGCTGCTGGGCGGCCCCTCCGTGTTCATCTTCCCTCCCAAGCCCAAGGACACCCTGATGATCTCCAGGACCCCAGAGGTGACCTG
>NZ_JAQISN010000022.1 GCF_037450285.1 Erwinia sp. SLM-02
CCTACGGGAGGCAGCAGTAGGGAATCTTCCACAATGGGCGCAAGCCTGATGGAGCAACGCCGCGTGAGTGAAGAAGGGTTTCGGCTCGTAAAGCTCTGTTGTTGGAGAAGAACGTGCGTGAGAGTAACTGTTCACGCAGTGACGGTATCCAACCAGAAAGTCACGGCTAACTACGTGCCAGCAGCCGCGGTAATACGTAGGTGGCAAGCGTTATCCGGATTTATTGGGCGTAAAGCGAGCGCAGGCGGTTGCTTAGGTCTGATGTGAAAGCCTTCGGCTTAACCGAAGAAGTGCATCGGAAACCGGGCGACTTGAGTGCAGAAGAGGACAGTGGAACTCCATGTGTAGCGGTGGAATGCGTAGATATATGGAAGAACACCAGTGGCGAAGGCGGCTGTCTGGTCTGCAACTGACGCTGAGGCTCGAAAGCATGGGTAGCGAACAGGATTAGATACCCCAGTAGTCC
>NZ_JAQISN010000023.1 GCF_037450285.1 Erwinia sp. SLM-02
CCTACGGGAGGCAGCAGTAGGGAATTTTCGTCAATGGGGGGAACCCTGAACGAGCAATGCCGCGTGAGTGAAGACGGTCTTCGGATTGTAAAGCTCTGTTGTTAGGGAAGAACGACCTGTATAGGAAATGATTCAGGAGTGACGGTACCTTTCAAGAAAGCTCCGGCTAACTACGTGCCAGCAGCCGCGGTAATACGTAGGGAGCGAGCGTTGTCCGGATTTACTGGGTGTAAAGGGTGCGTAGGCGGAAGAGCAAGTCAGTAGTGAAATCCATGGGCTTAACCCGTGAACTGCTATTGAAACTGTTCTTCTTGAGTGAAGTAGAGGTAGGCGGAATTCCCGGTGTAGCGGTGAAATGCGTAGAGATCGGGAGGAACACCAGTGGCGAAGGCGGCCTACTGGGCTTTAACTGACGCTGAGGCACGAAAGTGTGGGTAGCAAACAGGATTAGATACCCGAGTAGTC
>NZ_JAQISN010000024.1 GCF_037450285.1 Erwinia sp. SLM-02
CCTACGGGAGGCAGCAGTAGGGAATCTTCCACAATGGACGAAAGTCTGATGGAGCAACGCCGCGTGAGTGAAGAAGGTTTTCGGATCGTAAAACTCTGTTGTTAGAGAAGAACGTATTTGAGAGTAACTGATCAGGTAGTGACGGTATCTAACCAGAAAGCCACGGCTAACTACGTGCCAGCAGCCGCGGTAATACGTAGGTGGCAAGCGTTGTCCGGATTTATTGGGCGTAAAGCGAGCGCAGGCGGTTTCTTAAGTCTGATGTGAAAGCCTTCGGCTCAACCGAAGAAGTGCATCGGAAACTGGGAAACTTGAGTGCAGAAGAGGACAGTGGAACTCCATGTGTAGCGGTGAAATGCGTAGATATATGGAAGAACACCAGTGGCGAAGGCGGCTGTCTGGTCTGTAACTGACGCTGAGGCTCGAAAGCATGGGTAGCAAACAGGATTAGATACCCTGGTAGTC
>NZ_JAQISN010000025.1 GCF_037450285.1 Erwinia sp. SLM-02
CTTGATCCGGCTACCTGCCCATTCGACCACCAAGCGAAACATCGCATCGAGCGAGCACGTACTCGGATGGAAGCCGGTCTTGTCGATCAGGATGATCTGGACGAAGAGCATCAGGGGCTCGCGCCAGCCGAACTGTTCGCCAGGCTCAAGGCGAGATGCCCGACGGCGAGGATCTCGTCGTGACCCATGGCGATGCCTGCTTGCCGAATATCATGGTGGAAAATGGCCGCTTTTCTGGATTCATCGACTGTGGCCGGCTGGGTGTGGCGGACCGCTATCAGGACATAGCGTTGGCTACCCGTGATATTGCTGAAGAGCTTGGCGGCGAATGGGCTGACCGCTTCCTCGTGCTTTACGGTATCGCCGCTCCCGATTCGCAGCGCATCGCCTTCTATCGCCTTCTTGACGAGTTCTTCTGAATTATTAACGCTTACAATTTCCTGATGCGGTATTTTCTCCTT
>NZ_JAQISN010000026.1 GCF_037450285.1 Erwinia sp. SLM-02
CCTACGGGAGGCAGCAGTGAGGAATATTGGTCAATGGGCGAGAGCCTGAACCAGCCAAGTAGCGTGCAGGACGACGGCCCTACGGGTTGTAAACTGCTTTTATGCGGGGATAAAGTGAGGGATGTATCCCTTTTTGCAGGTACCGCATGAATAAGGACCGGCTAATTCCGTGCCAGCAGCCGCGGTAATACGGAAGGTCCGGGCGTTATCCGGATTTATTGGGTTTAAAGGGAGCGTAGGCCGTCGTTTAAGCGTGTTGTGAAATGCCGCGGCTCAACCGTGGCACTGCAGCGGGAACTGGATGACTTGAGTTCGCGGGAGGTAGGCGGAATTCGTGGTGTAGCGGTGAAATGCTTAGATATCGGGAGGAACACCAGTGGCGAAGGCGGCCTACTGGGCACCAACTGACGCTGAGGCTCGAAAGTGCGGGTATCAAACAGGATTAGATACCCGTGTAGTC
>NZ_JAQISN010000027.1 GCF_037450285.1 Erwinia sp. SLM-02
CCTACGGGTGGCTGCAGTGAGGAATATTGGTCAATGGACGAGAGTCTGAACCAGCCAAGTAGCGTGCAGGATGACGGCCCTATGGGTTGTAAACTGCTTTTATAAGGGAATAAAGTGAGTCTCGTGAGGCTTTTTGCATGTACCTTATGAATAAGGACCGGCTAATTCCGTGCCAGCAGCCGCGGTAATACGGAAGGTCCGGGCGTTATCCGGATTTATTGGGTTTAAAGGGAGCGTAGGCCGGAGATTAAGCGTGTTGTGAAATGTAGACGCTCAACGTCTGCACTGCAGCGCGAACTGGCAGACTTGAGTGTGCGCAACGTAGGCGGAATTCGTGGTGTAGCGGTGAAATGCGTAGATATATGGAAGAACACCAGTGGCGAAGGCGGCTGTCTGGTCTGTAACTGACGCTGAGGCTCGAAAGCGTGGGTAGCAAACAGGATTAGATACCCTGGTAGTC
>NZ_JAQISN010000028.1 GCF_037450285.1 Erwinia sp. SLM-02
CCTACGGGAGGCAGCAGTGAGGAATATTGGTCAATGGGCGGAAGCCTGAACCAGCCAAGTCGCGTGAGGGAAGAAGGTCCTACGGATTGTAAACCTCTTTTGTCGGGGAACAAACGGAGGCACGTGTGCCTTTCTGAGTGTACCCGAAGAAAAAGCATCGGCTAACTCCGTGCCAGCAGCCGCGGTAATACGGAGGATGCGAGCGTTATCCGGATTTATTGGGTTTAAAGGGTGCGCAGGCGGCGCGTCAAGCCGGTGGTAAAATTGCGGGGCTCAACCCCGTAGAGCCATCGGAACTGGCGGTCTTGAGTGGAGAAGAAGTATGCGGAATGCGAGGTGTAGCGGTGAAATGCATAGATATCGCGCAGAACTCCGATTGCGAAGGCAGCTTACCCTCCAACTGACGCTGAGGCACGAAAGCGTGGGGATCGAACAGGATTAGATACCCGTGTAGTC
>NZ_JAQISN010000029.1 GCF_037450285.1 Erwinia sp. SLM-02
GACTACCCGGGTATCTAATCCTGTTTGCTCCCCACGCTTTCGCGCCTCAGCGTCAGTTGTCGTCCAGCAGGCCGCCTTCGCCACTGGTGTTCCTCCTAATATCTACGCATTTCACCGCTACACTAGGAATTCCGCTTGCCTCTCCGATACTCAAGGGATACAGTTTTGAAAGCAGTTCCGGGGTTAAGCCCCGGGATTTCACTCCCAACTTGCATCTCCGCCTACACGCCCTTTACACCCAGTAAATCCGGATAACGCTTGCCACCTACGTATTACCGCGGCTGCTGGCACGTAGTTAGCCGTGGCTTATTCATCAGGTACCGTCACTCCTTCGTCCCTGATAAAAGAAGTTTACAACCCGAAGGCCTTCTTCCTTCACGCGGCGTTGCTGGGTCAGGCTTTCGCCCATTGCCCAATATTCCCCACTGCTGCCTCCCGTAGG
>NZ_JAQISN010000030.1 GCF_037450285.1 Erwinia sp. SLM-02
GACTACTGGGGTATCTAATCCTGTTTGCTCCCCACGCTTTCGCGCCTCAGCGTCAGTTACAGTCCAGAAAGCCGCCTTCGCCACTGGTGTTCCTCCTAATATCTACGCATTTCACCGCTACACTAGGAATTCCGCTTTCCTCTTCTGCACTCAAGCCCAACAGTATCCAAAGCAATTCCCACCTTGAAAGCAGGACTTTCACTCCAGACTTATCAGGCCGCCTACGCGCCCTTTACGCCCAATAATTCCGGACAACGCTCGCCCCCTACGTATTACCGCGGCTGCTGGCACGTAGTTAGCCGGGGCTTCCTCCTTGGGTACCGTCACTTCCTTCGTCCCCTAGGACAGAGGTTTACGATCCGAAAACCTTCTTCCCTCACGCGGCGTTGCTGGGTCAGGCTTTCGCCCATTGCCCAATATTCCCCACTGCTGCCTCCCGTAGG
>NZ_JAQISN010000031.1 GCF_037450285.1 Erwinia sp. SLM-02
CCTACGGGAGGCAGCAGTGGGGAATATTGCACAATGGGGGAAACCCTGATGCAGCAACGCCGCGTGAGTGATGACGGCCTTCGGGTTGTAAAGCTCTGTCTTCAGGGACGATAATGACGGTACCTGAGGAGGAAGCCACGGCTAACTACGTGCCAGCAGCCGCGGTAATACGTAGGTGGCGAGCGTTGTCCGGATTTACTGGGCGTAAAGGGAGCGTAGGCGGATTTTTAAGTGAGATGTGAAATACCCGGGCTTAACCTGGGTGCTGCATTTCAAACTGGAAGTCTAGAGTGCAGGAGAGGAAAGGGGAATTCCTAGTGTAGCGGTGAAATGCGTAGAGATTAGGAAGAACACCAGTGGCGAAGGCGCTTCTCTGGACTGTAACTGACGCTGAGGCTCGAAAGCGTGGGGAGCAAACAGGATTAGATACCCTTGTAGTC
>NZ_JAQISN010000032.1 GCF_037450285.1 Erwinia sp. SLM-02
CCTACGGGAGGCAGCAGTGGGGAATATTGCACAATGGGGGAAACCCTGATGCAGCGACGCCGCGTGAGCGAAGAAGTATTTCGGTATGTAAAGCTCTATCAGCAGGGAAGAAAATGACGGTACCTGACTAAGAAGCCCCGGCTAACTACGTGCCAGCAGCCGCGGTAATACGTAGGGGGCAAGCGTTATCCGGATTTACTGGGTGTAAAGGGAGCGTAGACGGTGTGGCAAGTCTGATGTGAAAGGCAGGGGCTCAACCCCTGGACTGCATTGGAAACTGTCATACTTGAGTGCCGGAGGGGTAAGCGGAATTCCTAGTGTAGCGGTGAAATGCGTAGATATTAGGAGGAACACCAGTGGCGAAGGCGGCTTACTGGACGGTAACTGACGTTGAGGCTCGAAAGCGTGGGGAGCAAACAGGATTAGATACCCGAGTAGTC
>NZ_JAQISN010000033.1 GCF_037450285.1 Erwinia sp. SLM-02
GACTACTCGGGTATCTAATCCTGTTTGCTACCCACACTTTCGAGCCTCAGCGTCAGTTGGTGCCCAGTAGGCCGCCTTCGCCACTGGTGTTCCTCCCGATATCTACGCATTCCACCGCTACACCGGGAATTCCGCCTACCTCTGCACTACTCAAGGCCAGCAGTTTTGAAAGCAGTTTATGGGTTGAGCCCATAGTTTTCACTTCCAACTTGCCGGTCCGCCTGCGCTCCCTTTACACCCAGTAATTCCGGACAACGCTTGCCACCTACGTTTTACCGCGGCTGCTGGCACGTAGTTAGCCGTGGCTTTCTTGTAAGGTACCGTCATTATCGTCCCTTACGACAGGAGTTTACAATCCGAAAACCTTCTTCCTCCACGCGGCGTCGCTGCATCAGGGTTTCCCCCATTGTGCAATATCCCCCACTGCTGCCCCCCGTAGG
>NZ_JAQISN010000034.1 GCF_037450285.1 Erwinia sp. SLM-02
GACTACCCGGGTATCTAATCCTGTTTGCTACCCATGCTTTCGAGCCTCAGCGTCAGTTGGTGCCCAGTAGGTCGCCTTCGCCACTGGTGTTCCTCCCGATATCTACGCATTCCACCGCTACACCGGGAATTCCGCCTACCTCTGCACTACTCAAGGCCAGCAGTTTTGAAAGCAATTCATGGGTTGAGCCCATAGTTTTCACTTCCAACTTGCCGGTCCGCCTGCGCTCCCTTTACACCCAGTAATTCCGGACAACGCTTGCACCCTACGTTTTACCGCGGCTGCTGGCACGTAGTTAGCCGGTGCTTTCTTGTTAGGTACCGTCATTATCGTCCCTAACGACAGGAGTTTACAATCCGAAAACCTTCTTCCTCCACGCGGCGTCGCTGCATCAGGGTTTCCCCCATTGTGCAATATCCCCCACTGCAGCCGCCCGTAGG
>NZ_JAQISN010000035.1 GCF_037450285.1 Erwinia sp. SLM-02
GACTACAAGGGTATCTAATCCTGTTTGCTCCCCACGCTTTCGTGCCTCAGTGTCAGTTACAGTCCAGAAAGCCGCCTTCGCTACTGGTGTTCCTCCTAATATCTACGCATTTCACCGCTACACTAGGAATTCCACTTTCCTCTCCTGCACTCAAGTTTCCCAGTTTCAAGAGCTTACTACGGTTGAGCCGTAGCCTTTCACTCCTGACTTAAGAAACCACCTACGCACCCTTTACGCCCAGTAAATCCGGATAACGCTAGCCCCCTACGTATTACCGCGGCTGCTGGCACGTAGTTAGCCGGGGCTTCCTCCTCAAGTACCGTCATTATCTTCCTTGAGGACAGAGCTTTACGACCCGAAGGCCTTCATCGCTCACGCGGCGTTGCTGCATCAGGCTTTCGCCCATTGTGCAATATTCCCCACTGCTGCCCCCCGTAGG
>NZ_JAQISN010000036.1 GCF_037450285.1 Erwinia sp. SLM-02
GATGCCTGGCAGTTCCCTACTCTCGCATGGGGAGACCCCACACTACCATCGGCGCTACGGCGTTTCACTTCTGAGTTCGGCATGGGGTCAGGTGGGACCACCGCGCTAAAGCCGCCAGGCAAATTCTGTTATTTACGCCGCCCTCTCAGGCCACGCAAATCAATCCGTCACAAGCTGAAAATGTTCGTGTTGTCTCTCAACACTCACCAGAACGCTTCTGGTGTTGTAAGGTTAAGCCTCACGGGTCATTAGTACCGGTTAGCTCAACGCATCGCTGCGCTTACACACCCGGCCTATCAACGTCGTAG
>NZ_JAQISN010000037.1 GCF_037450285.1 Erwinia sp. SLM-02
TCGACCGCCTGGGGAGTACGGCCGCAAGGTTAAAACTCAAATGAATTGACGGGGGCCCGCACAAGCGGTGGAGCATGTGGTTTAATTCGATGCAACGCGAAGAACCTTACCTGGCCTTGACATCCACAGAATTCGGCAGAGATGCCTTAGTGCCTTCGGGAACTGTGAGACAGGTGCTGCATGGCTGTCGTCAGCTCGTGTTGTGAAATGTTGGGTTAAGTCCCGCAACGAGCGCAACCCTTATCCTTTGTTGCCAGCGATTCGGTCGGGAACTCAAAGGAGACTGCCGGT
>NZ_JAQISN010000038.1 GCF_037450285.1 Erwinia sp. SLM-02
GACCCCACACTACCATCGGCGCTACGGCGTTTCACTTCTGAGTTCGGCATGGGGTCAGGTGGGACCACCGCGCTAAAGCCGCCAGGCAAATTCTTTCTGCCCTGTCCTGTGTCTTTTGTGCTGATACTGCGTTGGCTGCGTTCGCGTCACTCAGTCACATACTCATGTATGCTCCTTCCCGCCGTCTCGCTTGCCGCCTTGTCTCAGCGCAAAATCCTTCGGACTTGTGTCCGCAGAACAGTGCTAAATTCTTTATCCGGTACAAGCTGAATATTG
>NZ_JAQISN010000039.1 GCF_037450285.1 Erwinia sp. SLM-02
ACTCACCAGAACGCTTCTGGTGTTGTAAGGTTAAGCCTCACGGGTCATTAGTACCGGTTAGCTCAACGCATCGCTGCGCTTACACACCCGGCCTATCAACGTCGTAGTCTTCAACGTCCCTTCAGGAGACTCAAGGTCTCAGGGAGAACTCATCTCGAGGCAAGTTTCGCGCTTAGATGCTTTCAGCGCTTATCTTTTCCGCACTTAGCTACCGGGCAATGCCATTGGCATGACAACCCGAACACCAGTGGTGCGTTCACTCCGG
>NZ_JAQISN010000040.1 GCF_037450285.1 Erwinia sp. SLM-02
GGGTGTCCTTCTGCTTTATTTGATGCCTGGCAGTTTACGGCCCACTTCCCTGTGGGCCGCCCTCCGGGTGTCGCGTTCGCGACATTCAAAATTGTTCCGGACAATTTTGTCCTACCGGAGAGTCGCTCACCGACAGACAGCGAATAAAAGAAAAAGCCCTGTACTTGCGTACAGGGCTTTCCTTTTATTTGATGCCTGGCAGTTCCCTACTCTCGCATGGGGAGACCCCACACTACCATCGGCGCTACGGCGTTT
>NZ_JAQISN010000041.1 GCF_037450285.1 Erwinia sp. SLM-02
CACCTTACCGACGCTTATCGCAGATTAGCACGCCCTTCATCGCCTCTGACTGCCTAGGCATCCACCGTGTACGCTTAGTCGCTTAACCTCACAACCCACAAGCGTCCCGTAGGACAAATGTCAGTTGCAAGCATTTGAGAGACTCGAACATAGTGTTATTCATTCTTATTACGGAGAATGAAAACAGTATGTCGTTTCAATTTTCAGCTTGTTCCGGATTGTTAAAGAGCATAATACTTCGCAGCATACTGTTGC
>NZ_JAQISN010000042.1 GCF_037450285.1 Erwinia sp. SLM-02
CGCCTTTCCCTCACGGTACTGGTTCACTATCGGTCAGTCAGGAGTATTTAGCCTTGGAGGATGGTCCCCCCATATTCAGACAGGATATCACGTGTCCCGCCCTACTCATCGAACTCACAGTAAGTGTATTTTTGTGTACGGGGCTGTCACCCTTTGCTGCGCGACTTTCCAGACGCTTCCACTAACACACAAACTGATTCAGGTTCTGGGCTGTTCCCCGTTCGCTCGCCGCTACTGGGGGAATCTCGGTTGATT